>JAEZYO010000046.1 GCA_023419055.1 Pseudomonadota bacterium
CGCCAGCACCACCAAGAGCGCGGCCACCAGGAGCGCGCCGCCGCGTGCCGGAGCGCCCTCCACGGCCACGCCGCTCTTCGCGAAGTGCCGCGCGAGCTCGGCCCTGGCGCTCGACGCAGCCCTCGCGAGGAGCAAGAGCTCGAGCAGGAGCGCGACGGAGCAGAGCGCGGCCACCGTCCATCGGACGCGCTTCTGGCGCGCGGCCTCACGCCGCGCGGCGAGCGGCAGCCCGTCGACCCGGAGGCGCTCGGGAACGTCGAAGGTCATTCGCGCCTCCGACCGCTGGCGATTGAGCGGCCACCCCACGCGCGCCGGACTTTGGAGATCGAGCGCGCTCGAGGTGACGGCCCAGACGGGCTCGTCGGGCAGCGCCGGGAGAGCGACCTCGGCGCTCGCGCCGCCTTCGGCCTCGGAGCGAAGGGCGAGCGACGCTCCGAACAGGCGGTAGCGCTCGGTGACGAGCGTGACGAACGCCCGCTCGCGCGGTACCGCGGACGTGACGCGGAGCTTGTCGCCGATCAGCCGCGCGTCGATGGCGCCGGGAACTACCGGCAGCGTCACTGACGCCTGCAGGGCTTCGCTCCCCACCGCGGCGCGGACGCGCACGACGACGTCGTGCTCACGAGGAGTGATGGCGACGCGCGCGCGACCGCCCTCGTCGGTGACGACGCGCTTCGCCGCGAGCGTCGCGCCGTCGGAGTCGAGCTCGATATCGGCGCCCGAGACCGGGTCACCCGCGCGCCTCACCGTGAACACCAGGTCGTCGGGAAACGGCACCGCGAGAACGCCTCGCTCCACCCCCATCCGAAACTCGAGCCCGGGATGCTTCGGCGCGAGGAAGCCGCCGCGCCGCGTCGCTTCGCGGCCCCAGTTCGGAGGGTCCGAGAGCTTGCCGCGCGCGAGCTCTCGCTCCCCTTCCAGGACCAAGAGCTCCAGGACCGAGCTCGGTGGCAACGCGGGGAGGGCGATGTCCACCACGCCCGACTGCGGCACGCTCCCCGACCAAGCCGACTCGTGCCCGTCCGGCGAGCGCAGCAAGACGTCGATGTTGCTACTTCCGGTAAGCTTGTCGATGCCCCGCCGAGACTCCACGAGCTCGAGCCGAAAGGTGGGACGGGGAGCGCCCAGCACGGGGCCGCCGTAGAGCCGGGCGGCCCTGATGCCACGCTCACGAGCCGGTCCGATCACGGCGGCGATCACCACCGCCACCGTCAGCGCGGGCAAGGCGATCAGCAGGCGGCGGGAGGCAAGCGGTCCCACCGCCTTCTTTTGAGCGAGCCAACGGGCCGGGTCAATGCCGTGGGACTTCGCGCGGAGGCTCCGGCTCATGCTAGCCTCCGCCCCCGTCATGGCCGAGGCGAAAAGAGCCAAGAAGAAGCGAACCAAGCGCGAGCGCAAAGAGCGGCGCTTCAGCGGCGGCGAGTTGCAGGCATCGCGCGTCGCCGTAGCGGTGGGCGTCCTGGGCGGGCTCGCGCTCGGTGCGGGTGTCTACTCGCAGTGGTTGAGCAAGTCGCCCTTCGAGTACGCATTCGTCCTGCTCGCCGGGGGTGCCTTCGCGCTCGGAGGAGCGCTGATCTTCGGAGACACGCAGCCCACCCCCGTCCGCGTGGGCGACTCCGGAATCGCCATCGAGAAGGGCAACGAGCTCTTGCGCATGAACTGGTGCGACATCGACAAGGTCCACCTCGAGAACGGCAAGCTGTTCGTGAAGTCCAAGGACGCGACCTTCTCGCTCCCGGTAGAAGCGCACCAGCGCGCCATCGCGTGGATCTTGGCGGAAGGGACGCGCCGGGTGCCGGACGTCGTCGCCGTGAAGCGCGACGCCATCGCCGGCTTGCCAGAGCCGCGCGACACGGATGGCGAGCTCGTCACCGTCGAGGATCTGCAGGTGACCGGGCGCCACTGCGCCAAGAGCGGACGCGCCATCTCCTTCGAGCGCGACGCGCGCCTCTGCCCGAACTGCGCGCAGGTGTATCACCACCTCAGCGTGCCGAAGCGCTGCGTCACCTGTAAGGCGGAGCTCGGCGACAAGGCGCTGTCGGTCTGATTGGCGCCTCTTCCAGGCTCGCGGCGTCAGTCGAGCTCGATCAGGCGTAGCTCGACGTTCGGGCGGGTACCCGAGAGCTCCTCGAGCTTGCGGCGGATCGCGCGCCGCGCCCATTCTTCTCGCTCGAGGCCTCGCCCCGGGCGAAAGGTCTCGAGAGCGCGCGCGAGCTCGAGGCCGAGGGCCCGCGCGGCCGCGTCGTTGTCGTCCACGCGCGGGACGCCGCGCGCAACGACCGCGGGCGGACCCGAGAGCTTGCCGCGAGCGAAAGCCGCGCTGACGAACACGATACCGTAGCGACCGAGCTCGGCCCGAGTGTTCCGCATCGCGGGCTCGAGCGGCTCACCGCCGTAAGCCACGTGCACCACGCCGTGCGCGACCTCGTCTTCGCGGCGAAGCGAGCTCCCGTCGCAGAGCGCCGGCGTGCCGTTCTCGATCACGAGCGTATTCTCGAGCCCGACGCCGCGAGCCAGCTCCGCGTGACGGCGCAAGTGGTGCAGCGTGCCGTGGAGCGGGATGAAGCAGCGCGGCCTCACGAGCTCCAGCATGTGCCGTTGCTCACTCCGCCCCGCGTGCCCGCTGGTGTGGACGTCGGGATCGGTGATCTTGGTCTTCACCGTCACGCCGAGGCGCAAGAGATCGTTGATGAGGTGCATGACGGGGCGCTCGTTCCCGGGGATCGCCCTGCCCGACATGACCACGGTGTCTCCCGGCGTGAGCTCGAACGCTGGGTGGATCCCCGAAGCGAGCCGCCGCATCGCAGAATTTCGCTCGGCCTGGGTCCCGCCGGCCAATAGCAGGAGCTCCTTGCGCGGCAGGTCGCGGACTTGTTC
The DNA here is from genome assembly GCA_023419055.1 of Pseudomonadota bacterium. Next base: position 2,878 of record JAEZYO010000046.1, read on the forward strand.
GGGAGCCACCAGGAGATCGCTCGGCCAACGCAGGCGACCGATTTCGGACGCGATGGAGACCTGGGACTCGAGGCTCCGCCCGAGGAGGCACAGCTTCCGGCCGTGACGGCGGGCCATCTCGCCGAAGGAGATCAAGCGCTGAATGTTGCTCGCGAACATCGCGACCACGACGCGCCCGGTCGCGTCCTCGACGATGCGCTCGACGGCGCGCGCCACGTCACGCTCGGAGCCCGAGCGTTGTTCGACGTCGACGTTCGTGCTGTCGCTCATCAAGAGCGCCACCCCCTCCTCACCGAGCTCGCTCAGGCGGAGCTCGTCGGTGGGCTCGCCGTCGGGCGGCGCCGGGTCGAAATTGAAATCGCCGGTGTGGAGGATCGAGCCCGCGCGCGTGCGGATGAGCAGGGCGCTCGCCTCTACGATCGAATGCGCGACGCGGATTGGCTCGACGCTGAACGGGCCGAGCTCGTAGCGTCGTCCGGGGTGCGCCTCGTGAAAGTCGAGATCATCGGCGCCGAAGTCGTGCTCGAAGAGCCGCCTGCGGGCGACGCCGAGCGCGTGTGGAGGGCCGTAGACGGGGACGTCCAGCTCGGCGAGGAAGTAGGGCAGCCCGCCCACGTGGTCCTCGTGGCCGTGGGTCAAGAACACGCCGGAAATCTCGCTCCGCCGCGCGACGAGCCAGGAGAAATCCGGGTGCAGCACGTCGACGCCGAGGTCGTCCTCCGGGAAGCCGGCGCCGCAATCCACCACGATTATCCCGTCGTCTTGCTCGATCGCGAGGCAGTTGAGGCCGATTTCGCCCAGCCCGCCGAGGGGTACGATGCGGACCGATTGAGAGGGCAACGACGGCAACGTGAGGAGTCTCCTCCGTTCATCCTATAGGACGGGCCGCGCGCGAGTCGACCTCCTGGGCGCCTTGCGCCGCGAGTGCGGGCGCGACGAGGCGGGGATTTGCACTCGTGCGAGGGAGTGGTAGTCCGGGTGCCCGTGAGCGCCGTCAAACAAGTCACCCCGGAAGAAGTCGTTTCGCTGCTCGAACAGGGCTACGTCTACGTGGACGTACGCAGCGAGCCCGAGTTCGAACAGGGGCACCCACCGGGCGCGCTCAACGTGCCCATCTCTCACGCTACTCCCACG
>JAEZYO010000080.1 GCA_023419055.1 Pseudomonadota bacterium
AACGAGAGCTACCTGCGCACCGCGCAGCTCAGGCCTTCGCTCCGGCGCCTGGTGGAGCTCCTGGGCTACGTTCCCGCTCCAGGGGTGGCGGGGTCAGCCACGGTGGCGGCGATCGCCGAGGGGCGAACCGCGACGAGCCTCCCGGCTCGCACCGGCTTCCGTTCCGATGCGTTCGACGACCAGCCGCCGCAAGTGTTCGAGACGAGCGCGCGAGAACAGATCCATCCGTTCAAGAACGAGTGGCAGATCGGGCCGGTCAAGAACAACCTGCTGCAGCAGCGCACGCCGTCGCAGGCGCCGGGGCAGCGGGCGTACAAGGCGAGGAGCGGGCGGTTCTTCGTCTTCGACGCGGCCGGATTCAACCTCAGCAAGGATCGCCTGGTCGTGTTCGAGTTCAACGACGGCGCTCGCCACGCGAGCAAGGTCGTCAACGTCATGCCGTTCGCCGGTAAGGACGGCCAGGCCTACGTCGAGGTAGAAGTCAGCCCGCGGCTCATTCTCGACGGCGACCTCACCAACGATGACGTCCGCTCCGTGCGCACCCCGACGATCTCCGCCGTCGTTACCAAGAACCGGCCGGCGGCGCCGCTCGATAGTCCGGACGATCACCCACCGCGCATCTCCCAGCACACGGTGTACCTGGACACGCTGTATCGGCAGATCCGCATCAAGGACGTCGTGATCGCGGCGTTCGATTCGGCTCGCGCCTACCAGCCGAACGTCGTCAAGGACATCCAGGAACAGCCCGTCGAAGTGCAACCGGCCACCGGTGGGACCTCCGTTCAGACCGAAGACGGCGAGCTTCAGATGTGCGCCACGCCGGCGGTCACGGTGCCGGTCACGCGACTCATCTTCCAGCACAAGCAGGCCGAAAAGATCCGCAAGTCCCCGCGGCACCTCGCGTATCACTTCGGGCTCGTCGACGCCGGCTCGCTCACCGCGGTGGGTGACACGGAGCTCACGCCCGACGACCTCGCCCGCAACGGCGGCGTGCCGATCCTGGGCTTCGTCGAGACCCCTCCCGATGCCCAGAGCCGTCAGCTCAAGCAGCGGTTCTTGCTGGTCGACGCCGACATGAAAGGCGCGCTGATCGACGGCCGGCTGCGCTTCGACGGCGCCGGTCGAGCCAGCTTCGAGGCCGCCGACGGCTCCGCGCTGACCGAGGACACCTACAAGACGCCGATCACGCTGTACGGCAACCTGCTCGAGACCACGCGTGGCGAGACGGTTCCGTCGGAGGTGCTCGGTAGCGGCGACCCGCGGCAAGCCAACCAGCAGTTCGCCTTGAAGCAGAAGCCGCTCACCTACATCGAGACGCACCGCAACGCTGCCGGCTACACCACCACCTTGAGCGTGCGGGTGAACGGCCAGCTCTGGAAAGAGGTCAAGAACTTCTTCGGCCGCGGTCCCGAGGACGAGGTGTACATCGTCCGGCACGACGATCAGCAGAACACCATCATCACGTTCGGAGACGGAGTGCGCGGTGCGCGCCTGCCGTCGGGTAGTGGGAACGTCGTCGCGTCCTACCGGTACGGCGCCGGCTTCGCCGCCCCGCCTGCAGGAGGGATCCAGCAGCTGGCTCGCCCAGCCAAGGGGCTCCGCGCCGTGCGTTCTCCGGTCGCCGCGGAACCTGGACAGGACCCCGACTCGAAGGACGCGCTTCGAACGCTCGCGCCGCGCTCCGTGCTGTCGTTCGGGCGCGCGGTGTCGGTGCGCGACTTCGAGGCCTTCGCGATGCGAAAGAAGGGCGTGCTCAAGGCGATCGCCGAGTACACCTGGATCGAGGAGGCGCAGCGCGCCGGAGTGCAGCTCACTTACATCGGTGGGATCGCCGAGGACGAGCTCCGCAAGTACCTGGCCGAGCGCGCTGAGGAGCATCTGCCGCTCGAGGTGAATCGGGCGGTGGGGCGGCGAAGCTCGATCGCCGTCGATCTCGCGTACGATTCGCGCTTCGATCGGCGAATCGTGGCGCGCGCGGTGAGGGCGGCGCTGGCCGACCCGGTGGAAGGCGTCTTGGCTCCAGCGAATCAGGAGATCGGCGGTCGCCTCTGGGTGAGCCGCATCTATCAGCAGGTCCAGGCGATCGAAGGTGTCGCCGGCGTCCAGAGCATCGTGCTCCGCGTGCGCGCGATGTCTCGCCGTCAAGCGCTCGAAGCGCTCGAAGGTGAGGCGCTGTCGCGCGCCGACTTGCTCCGCGCGCTGGCGACGCTCGGCCGGCCCCAGGAGCTACACCTCGGGCGCCAGGACGTGGTCTGCACCCCGGCAGGGACCTACTTCGATTTCGGAGGCCAGGCCCGCATCGCGATCAGGGCGAGGAGCCGAGTCGCGCCGCTCGCCCAAGTTCCGCGCCACCTGGAGGAGCTCTGATGCCCGCCCGCGACCTGTACGACGACTACTACGCCGAGAAGATCTGGGCGATGATCCCGGAGGTCTACCGCACGGAGGACGCGCTCGGCCCGCAACCCTTCGTCCTCCGCCAGATCGTGGAGGTGATCGCGTCTCAGGCCGCGGTCACTCGCCGCTCCATCGATCGGCTCTGGGAAGACCAGAGCATCGATACCTGCGACGACTGGGCGGTGCCGTACATCGGCGATCTGGTCGGCACGCGTATGCTGCCGGAGGCCGATTCGCGCGCGCGACGTGTCGACGTCGCGCAGACCATCCGCTTTCGCCGGCGCCGCGGGACGCCCAGCTTACTCGAAGAGCTGGTGCGCGAGATCACGGGCTGGGACACGGTCCTGGTGGAAGCGTTCCGTCGCCTCGCGCGGAGCGCGCACCGGCTCGACACCTTCCCGGTCGCCGTCGGGCGCGTCACGCGCACGCCGACCGCCGGCACCGCGAACCTGCGAAGCCCGCGCAGCGTGGACCTGATCTCGACACCGTTCGACGAGTTCTTTCGGACCCCCGATCTGCGCGCCCTCTCCGGAAAGAACGGCCGCATCGGTCTCGGGAATTTCAACTTCCACCTGTTCCGGATCCGGCCCTTCGAAATGGTCGGCGTCGACCCGCTGCCGCTCATCGAGTCGCCCGATTCTCCCTCGTTCGCGACGTTCTCCATCGATCCGAGCGGTCGCGACATCCCCTTGTTTTCTCGCGGCGAGGTCGTCTCGAGCGCCTCGGGGCGCCGCTGCCTCTCCGCCGAGGAGTGGCAGGTGGCTCGCAAGATCCCGTGC
>JAEZYO010000082.1 GCA_023419055.1 Pseudomonadota bacterium
CACCCTGAGCGGTCGCGCCTGGATCTTGGACCGCGCGGGCGGCAACGCGCGCGGAGACACCGGACCTGTCGCGATCACGACGGCGTTTGCTTCGGGCGCCGACGAGAGCTCGGATCGCCAACGCCGCGACGGCGCGCTCCGGCGAGCGGCCCGGCAGCTCGGAAGAACCTTGGCCCGCCGCGCCCTCGGTGTCCCGCAAGCGGGCTCTCCCGTCGACTGACTCGGAGTCGCTCTCCCCGTCGACGGAACCCTATGAATTATCGACTCTGAACTTCGCTCTCAGCCCGGGCGTGAGGAAAAACGCGCCCCCCGTCACGCGACGCCGCGAGCTCGCCGGCGCTCCGTCGAAGGCTTTTCGTGCGGTCACCCCGCGCGAACCCGCTTGCCCCGGACGGAGGCGGCTTCGATACTTTCGAGGCGCCGCGATGTCTCTCGAGGCGCGAGAGGAGCGAAGATGGTGAGTCCCAGTCCGGAGCAAGTGCTGAACGAGCTGGAGAAGCTTTCGCGGCCCAAGGTGAAGGTCGCGATCACGGACATCGACGGCATCCTGCGTGGGAAGTACCTGCATCGCGACAAGTTCCTCGGCGCGGCGCGGGACGGCTTCGGCTTCTGCAACGTCGTGTTCGGTTGGGATTCGGCTGACGTCTGTTACGACGCCGCCGCCTACACGGGCTGGCAGTCGGGCTATCCCGACGCCTTGGCGCGAGTCGATCTCTCGACGTACCGGCGCGTGCCGTGGGACGGGGACGTGCCGTTCTTCCTCGCGGACTTCGAGGACGGCAACGGCAAGCCGCTCGACGTTTGCCCGCGCAAGCTCCTCAGCGGCGTGATCAAGCGAGCCAACGACATGGGCTTCTCGCCGATGCTCGCGTTCGAGTTCGAGTGGTTCAACTTCAAGGAGACCTCGGAGTCGCTGCGCGACAAGCGATTCACCCAGCCGGAGCCGATCACGCCGGGCATGTTCGGCTACTCCATCCTGCGGCTCGCGCAGAACCAGCCGTTCTTCAACGCGCTCATGGACGAGCTCCTCGCGTTTCGAGTCCCCATCGAAGGGCTACACACCGAGACCGGCCCGGGCGTGATGGAAGCGGCGATCCTCTACGCCGACGCGCTCGAGGCGGCCGATCGTGCGGTGCTTTTCAAAACCGCGGCCAAAGAGATCGGGCAGCGCTTCGGGATCATGCCGAGCTTCATGGCCAAGTGGAACGAGAAGCTCCCGGGCTGCAGCGGCCACACGCACCAGTCGCTCTGGGACTCGTCCGGTAAGAACGCGTTCCACGACGCGGCCGCGCCCCACGGCATGAGCTCCACGTTCAAGAGCTACCTGGCGGGGCAGATGAAGCTTTTGCCCGAGATATTGCCGTTTTTCGCGCCGACCGTGAACAGCTACAAGCGCCTCGTCGAGGGCGCGTGGGCCCCGACCAAGGTCAACTGGGGCCTCGACAATCGCACTACCGCGTTCCGCGTCATCCCCGGCTCGCCCAAGTCGACGCGCCTCGAGACGCGCGTGGTCGGGTCGGACGTGAACCCGTATCTGGCCGCCGCGGCCTGCCTCGCCGCCGGCCTCTACGGCATCGAGCACGAGCTCGAGCTCCCCGCTGGTCCGGTCGAGGGCAGCGGTTATCGCGACGAGAGCGCGCCCCGCCTGCCCACGAACTTGGGCGAGGCGACGGAGCGGCTCGCGCGCTCCGAAATCGCGCCCCAGCTCTTCGGGCAGGGGTTCGTCGATCACTTCGTCACCACTCGGGCCTGGGAGTGGAGACAGTTCCAAGCGGCGGTCACCAACTGGGAGACCGAGCGCTACTTCGAGATCATCTGACAGCCGAAATCGCCGAGGTTCCGACGTGACGCTCTACCGCTACAATTTCCCCACCACGATCCACTACGGGCCGGGCGCCATCCAGCTCCTGCCCGGCTCGCTCGAAGAGCTCTCGCTGCGTCGGCCCCTGGTCGTCACCGACCGCGCCGTCGCGAACCTGCCGCCGTTCGCGAAGGTGATGGAGACGCTGACTACCGCGGGCATCGAGGCGGCCGCGTACTCCGAGATCTGGGGGAACCCCTTGGTCTCGCAGGTGAAGGGCGGCGTCGATGCCTACCGGGCTCACGACGCCGACTGCATCGTCTCGCTCGGGGGCGGCGCCGCCCTGGACGTGGCCAAGTGCGTGGCCGTGATGGTCCATCACCCGGGTGAGTTGCTCGAGTACGAGGCCTTCCTGCCCGCTCCGCGGCCCATCGATCGCGAGCTCCCGCCGATGATTTCCATCCCCACCACGGCCGGGACGGGGAGCGAGGTGGGGCGCAGCGCGGTCGTCTCCGACGACGCGACCCACCAGAAAAAGATCATCTTTTCTCCAGGGTTACTGGCGAAGCGCGTGCTCCTCGACCCGGAGCTCACGGTCGGGCTCCCGGCCAGCGTGACGGCGGCCACGGGCATGGACGCGCTCACGCACTGCGTGGAGAGCTACCTCGCCAAGGGCGTGCACCCGATGTGCGACGGCATCGCGCTCGAGGGCGTGAGGATCGTCAGCAAGAACCTGCCGCTCGCGGTCGGGTTCGCGCGGCGCATCGACGCCGGGGAGTCGCGGCTGCTCGCGGATCCCGAGCACGTCGAGGCGCGCGGCATGATGTTGAATGCGGCAATGATGGGCGCGGTCGCGTTCCAGAAGGATCTCGGCGTGGTCCACTCCTGCGCCCACGCGCTCTCCACGGTCGCGGATCTCCACCACGGGCTCGCGAACGGCGTGATGATGCCGTACGGCATGCGCTTCAACGCGAAGGTCGTCCCCGAGCGCCTCGCGGTGCTGGCCGAGGTCGCGGGCGCCGGGTCTCGCACCGCGGACGGCTTCATCGATTGGTTGCGGCGTTTCAGCCGGGATTTGGGCATTCCGGCGAGCCTCAAGGAGCTCGGCGTGAAAGCGGAGCAGCTGCCCGCCCTGGTGGAGGTCGCGCTCGCTGACGCCTGTCACCAGTTCAACCCACGCCCGGTCGGCGCCGGGGACTTCGAGAACATCTTCCGGGAGGCCCTGTCGTGATCGTCAACAAGAACCCGGCGACCCTCGAACCGTTGCCCGAGGTGACCGAGGACACACCGTCGACCGTCGCGGAAAAG
>JAEZYO010000089.1 GCA_023419055.1 Pseudomonadota bacterium
GTCGAGAAGACCGTCAGCGTGAGCGACGCGGATCTGCTCGCCGACGGCGACACGCTGCCGGGCGCGAGCGCGCCGCGTGCCGCGCCTCCGGCTCCCCCGCCGCGACGGCGTGAGCGCAGCAAAGAGCGTAAGCCGTGAACTAGCCGGCGGCGCGCTCAATCGGGCTTCAAGATGCCCTTCAGCGCGTTGTACCAGTTCAGGCCCATCTTCTGCGCGCCGACGTCGTTCGGGTGCACGCAGTCGGAGGTCTCGGTCTTGCTCCAATCGGAGTTCGTCCAGAGATCCGCCACGAACACCGGCGACTGAGCAGTGCTGAGACCTCGAGCCCAGGCAGGGACGGCGTTCACGAGAGACTCGGCGAGCTTGGTCTTCGCGTCGGAGGCGCTGCAGTCCGGGTTGATCTTGTGGATCTGAGCGACCACGGTCGCGACCGCGGGGTTATGGGCGCGCGCTTGCTGAACGAGGGTCGCGTAGTTGCCCAAGATGCTATCGACCGCTTGCCCGCTCCAAACGTCGTTGACCCCGAGCTGAATCATGACGAGGTCAGGCTCGTGAGTCGCGACCAGCGTGGACATCCCGGGGAAGCTCATGCCCTGTGAGCAGTTCGGCATCGTGAACGTCGCCTGGGTGTACTGGGCCGCGGTAGAGCAGCTGACCGCGCTGTGCTTGACACCGCCGCCGCAGTCGTCGTTGTACTCGCCGACGAACTCGAAGGTCGAGTAGCCGTTGGCGTTCAGGTTCTGGAGCAGATACTTCTTGTAGCAGCCAGGACCCGCGGAGATTGAGTCGCCCACGATCATGATGCGAGGCTTGGTCACACCGGCGGGGTAGGTCCAACCACCGTTGCCGGTGGCTCCTCCCGCGCTCCCTCCGCCCGCCGCCACCCCTCCAGTTCCTGCGCCTCCGATCGCTGCGCCGCCCGCGGCCGCTCCCCCCGAGGCCGCGCCTCCCGAAGCGCCGCCTCCGACCGCGTTCCCTCCGCTCGAGCTCCCGCCGCTCGCCGTCGCACCGCCCGCGGGCGCTCCCGCGGAGCCCCCGCCGCCGGCAGCCGCAGTGCCGCCCGATGGGTTGCCCGAATCAGGTGCCCTTGCCGGGCCGGTGTTCTCGCTGCCGCAGGAGGCTACGGCCAGGGCTAAGGCGACGGAAACGAGACAAGTTGAACGTTGCGTGACCATGCGTGAACTCTTCGCGCGGCAGGGAACCGTGCTCGAACCAAGAGCCCGTTCTCTGCCTTCGTCGACTCGCTAAAGACGCTCGCGGCGCCGTTCATGGCTCAACTTTTTTCGAAGCGCTCGGACGCGGGCCGAATTTGCCTGCGACGGTGCTCTGACCGCGCGCCCCCGCCTCGCCCCCCACGTGGCCTGCGATCGTTAACCGCGCGCTCGAGCAGCGACGACCGCGGTGTAGACGGCGAGCTGAATGTCGCACAGGCGCGCCGCCGATAACGACTCCGCTCCGTCGCTCGCGAGCTCGAATCGATCATCCGCCTTGCCCTCGACGGTACGAACCTCCGCGCAACTCACGCGCGCCTGTTGGGCGTGGAGCGCGTTCGTCACCGTCGACAAGAGCCCCGCAAAGTCCGAAGTCTGGACGATCAGTACGTGTTCGCCTCGCTTGAGGGCGTCGAGGTCGAAGTACACTCGCGTGCGCTCCGCCACGCTGGGCGGCACGGTCGCGAGCTCCACCTCGAGCGGCAGCTGCTCGGCGAGCATCTGACGCAGGGTCACCGCGAAGTTCGTGACGTCGGCCGCGTCGAGCTGCTGCTGCTCGGAAGCGCGCCCCTTCGGGGCGAGCTCGAAGAAGTCGACGGCTTCGAGCCGCTGATCTCGCCGGGTTCGACAGTAGATGTGCGCGCTCCGGACGCTCAACCCCTGAGCCAGTAGCGCGTCCGCGACGATCGAGAGCAGCCCGGGCCGGTCCTCGGCGACCAGGCAGACCAGAGTACGCACCGAGCCGCTTCCGCCGACCACCTCGACGTGCGAAAGCTCGCCACCACGGCGTGCGACGACGCGAGCGTGCTCTTCCGTGTCGCGCGCAGTGAACGTCGCGGAGTAGGCGGCGGGCATGGACCGCACGAAATGTTGGACATCCAGCGTGGAGAGCGGGGCCTTCGCGTCGCGCATGGTCACCAGGGGGATCCACGTTCTTAGGCGCCAATGGCTCGCGTCCACAAGCGTGAATGTTTCCTAGCTCGGCGGCGCGACGACACGAAACCGAACGGAAAAACAACGCACCGGCCTCGAGCTCACGCGAGATACCCTCCCGGGACCAGAGCCGTCGCGAGCATCACTTCGTTGATGGCTCGATGCTCCGTCCAGGTGCTCCCGCGCTGGTGCTCGGGGTCCAACCAGAAAGACCGAATTGCGTCCGAGAGCGGGACGAAGGGCTCGACGCCCTCGAGCGCCGCCCGAGCCTGCGCGGCGAGCTCGTCCGTTCGCCCCTCGAGCTCACGGCGCACGATCTCGACGCTCGAAAGCCCGATTCCGAGCCCCAGCTCTCGAAAAGCGAGGCGAAACATCGGTGGAGACGCGAACGGCTCCGAGCGTTCGTATTCTCGGAGGCCCTCGGACGCAGAGGAGAGCAACCGCGGGAGGAGGACCGCTCCGAGCGCGTCCCCGGGAAGCCGCACCGCCTGGCAAGCCGCGCCGAGGAGCTCACCCAACCCGAGCGGGTCGGTGGTCGAGAGCTCGACTCGCTCGAGCATCAGCGAGAAATCCCGCGCTGCATCCCGCAGATCCGGACCTTCTTCTGCCGTCTCGAGCTCGACGGCCGTGAGACCGAGCTCCTCGGCCAGGAGCAAGCCGTCCAGAGCGTCGTGCTGACCGCTCGACGTGACGAGGGGGCGCGAGAGATCCGTACTCATCTTCCAGTAGAGACGAGGCGCGAGCACGGGCGACCTCACGGTGAACTTCCGGTGCGCGACCTCGAGAAGCTCCCTCGCCCACAGATTGAAGCGTGGTTCTCGCGTCACCCGGCTCAACCGGTCGAGCGCGTGCATCCACTTGGTCAAGTAGTGAAAGTACTGCCCGTCACGCTCCCACTCGAGCTCGGGATCCAGAGGCTCGTCGGGACGACGTTCGGGAAGCGGCTTTCCGATGCGCAATCCGCCGCGCGTCGGGTGGCGACTGCCAGTGAGCTCGTCGTGCCCGCTGAGCCAGCCTCGTCGCGGGTCATCATCGCGATGGTGGCCGAGCGTCTGGTGCACACGCTCGACGACGTCCCGCGCGAGCGCGAGGTACGTCTGGTCGGTGGTGCTCCGAGAGAGGACGATGAAGTTGCAGACCGCAAAGGCGTCCGTCCAGAGGTACCGCTGGTTGGGCGCCGCACCGCGGAGCCCCGTCTGTTCGGCGAAGCCCAGCATGAGGCGCGCGGCTCGTTCGACATTTCGTGTCGGTTCGCCCATCGCCACTCCTCCAACCCTTGGAGCTTGCCACGACCAGGTGCGCCTCGCCCGGCCTTCCGATCTCGCGCCGCGGTGAGCTCGTCGAATCCAGGGCTCCCGCGCGCAGAGCATCACTTCCAGGGGTGATACGCCGCGGTTCGCAGAGGGAAAGGCCGTTTACCAAGACATCGGATCGGTGCGCGCTCGACGCTTCTCGCGTCCGACTCTCCCAGATTCAGCCCGTGAAATCGTCGCGACGCTTCGCGGAAAATTTCGTCACGCGACCCACTTCCGACGATGGTCCGTCGAGGAGCCGGAACCTCCTCGCGTGCTATTCCGCGCGCGTTGATTCGCGCGGCCTTTGGGCTTGGCGACGGCCCTGTCGGTGCTATCGCTGAAGAGCATGAAGGTCACCGCCAAGACGCTCGAGCTCCGGCGCGGGGCGACGGGCTGGGAGATCGTGGTCGGCGACAGCGTGGTCCGGAGCAGCGGCGAGCTCGAGTGGGCTGCGTTCGACGCCATCTTGCTCGCCGAAGTGCACGGGGCGAGCGGCATCGAGCTCGGTGACGGCGTTCCAGAAGATGCGCTCGCGCGCGGACAGGAGCTGCGCGAGACCTGGGAAGCGCGTCTCGAGGAGTGACGCGACCTTCAGCGTGGCGTAAAGCCTGCGAGGTCCGCGATCCCGAGCGCCGCTTCCAAACGCGCCACCTCTTTCACCGCGTCTTCGAAGCCGTGCTCACCGAACCGAGCGTGTTCCTGTTCTTCGAACTGCTCACCGAGCTCCCGGTAGGCCTTCCGCTCGAACAGGCCACGGAAGGCTGGGAATAGCACCGTTTCCTCGCGGGCGGCGTGAGGGCGATACATCCGCACGAAACTTCGAAGCGCGCCGCTGAGCTCGCTCGAAGCGCTCCCCTGGCGTGAGAGCCGCGTCAGGGTGTCCGTGAGCTCCCGGCCGCGCCGGTGCTGTTCGCGAAGCACGGCGACGAGCTCGACCTCGCGACGAGCCGCCTCGAGCCTCGGAAAGACGAAGTCCTCTTCGAGCTTCTCGTGATACTCCTCGACGAAGCGGCGAACGATGCCGGAAGCCTCCGAAACGAGGACCAGATCTACGTCGCGACCGGTTTCGAGGCGGCTCGCCACCTCGTCGTAAATGAGGAGGACCCGCTCGAGCACCCCGTGCTCCTGCATCAGATCTTCGCCGGGCGTGACCTCCGCCTCCGAGTGCTCTGGCGTGGATGGCGCCTGCCCCTCCGCCGGTCGCGCGCCCGCGCACTGGAGCGTCGAGATGCCGAGGCCCGAGACGAGCCCCTTCACCAGGGTTCGGCGGAAATCGCCCTTCGACCCGCTCTTGGTTTGCACGTCGATTCCGCCTAGATACGGCGCCCTCCCCCGCCTATCAATGCTGAATTTTGCGTGCTTCGCGGCAAGCTTTGCTACATCGTCCCCGCGTGAAAAGGATCCTCTCGGCACCGATCTGGGTCACGACGTTGCTCGCGGCGTGCGGCGGCGAGAGCGCAACCAGCGGTGCCCCTCGGGCGGTGAGCTGCGACGCAGCTTCGTTGCCGCTCGAGGGAGGTGACGGCGCTCCGCGCCTGACCGACCTCGTCCTCGATTGCACCGCCTCGGCCGTGGAGCTCCTCGCTATCGTCTCGGACTCGGGCGGCAGCGACGACCTGGGTGACGTTCCGCAGGTCCTTCGCGTGCATCGCTCGGAGGCCTGTGACGCGGGCGTCCTCGAAATCTCCGACGACGTCGCGGCGAGCGCCGAGGTCGAGGCCTTCGGGATCGTCTTCGAAAAGAGCGAGCTGCCGGCGCTCTACGCAACGATTTGCAGCTCCGAACGCTGGCCGGTGAACGCGGAGCTCCGAGACGCCTCCGGTCACGTCACGACGGGCCGAGTCTGGGCCACGGTCATCGGCGACACTCCCTGATCACGCTCTCGGGTGGGGTGGGCACGCGCCGTGCCTCTGTCATCGAGAGATGTCTTCGCCGTCGGTAGAACCGCGCCGGAAAACGCGCTGGCGAGCGCTGTGGCCATCCTGCGCGCTCAATCCTGCCACGGTCGTCCGCGGCGGCGGAGGCGGCGGTGCCGATTGGTGAAAAGGCCCAGGGCCCGGTCGAGACGGCGCTCTTGCACCAGCTCGTCGACTCCATTCCCGGCATGGTGGCCTACTGGGACGCGAACCTTCGGTGCCGCTTCGCGAACCGCGCGTACGAAACTTGGTTCGGAGTCACGCCGGAGTATCTCATGGGACGGCACGTCGAGGATCTGCTCGGGCCGCTCTATCCACTCAACTTGCCGCACATCGAAGGAGCTCTGCGCGGCGAGCCACAGGAGTTCGAACGCGAGATAGCGAACCCGGCGGGCGGCCCCTCGCGCTTCGGGCTCATCCACTACGTACCAGACGTCGCCGACGGAGTCGTCCAGGGCTTCTTCGTCATGGTGACGGATGTCTCGGCGATCAAGCGCGCCGAGCGGGCGCTGCGCGAGTCGGAGGAGCGCTTCCGGCTCACGATCGACGAGGCACCGATCGGGATGGCGCTCGTCGCGCCGGACGGTCACGCCCTGCGCGTCAATCGTGCGCTCAGCGAGATCCTCGGCTACTCCGTCGAGGAGCTCACCGGCATGAGCGTCCAGGCGGTCACCTACCCGGACGACTTGACCGCCGATCTTGCCCTGGTCGATGAGCTGTCGTCGGGCAAGATCTCCCGCTATCAGCTCGAGAAGCGCTACGTGAGAAAGGACGGGCGTCTCGTCGACGCCCTGCTGCACGTCTCCTCCGTACGCGAGCAGAGCGGCAAGCTCCTCTACTTCATCGCCCAGATCGAGGACATCACCGAACGAAAGCGGCTCGCGGACGAGCTCCGAGCCGCAGAGGAGAAGGCATCCGGCATCCTCGCCATCTCGGCGGACGCCATCATCTCCATCGACGCCCAACAGCGCATCACCATGTTCAACCAGAGCGCCGAGCGCGCCTTCGGGCGCTCCGCAGCGGAGGTCCTCGGAGCGCCGCTCGACATCCTGATACCGGCCCGCTTCCAGGAGGTTCATCGGCGGCACGTGCAGGAGTTCGCGAGCGGCAGCGAGGTCGCGCGCCACACGAGCGAGCACGGAACCGAGGTGTTCGGCGTGCGCAAGAACGGCGAGGAGTTCCCGGCCGACGCGACGATCTCCAAGCTCGAGATCGACGGTCAGAAGCTCCTCACGGTGGCCCTCCGAGACATCAGCGAGCAAAAGCAGGCCCAAGCGCTGCTCCGGCAAGCGCAGGAACGCCTGGAGCTGGCGCTCCGAGGCGCTGACCTCGCATCCTGGGACTGGAACGTCAGGACGGGCGAAGTGGTGTTCAACCGGCGCTGGGCCGAAATGCTCGGCTACGACCTCGACGAGCTTCGCCCGGACGTGGACGCGTGGGCCGCCGCCGTTCACCCGGACGACTGGCCTCGAGTGAAGCAAGCATTGGAAGAGTGCTTCAGCGGCGCCGCGCCGCTTTACGAGAGCGAGCACCGGCTTCGAACGAAGTCGGGCGGCTTCATCTGGGTGCTCGACCGCGGCAAAGTCTTCACTCGAGACGACGAGGGACGCCCGCTCCGCATGGTCGGCACCGAGCTCGACATCACCGAGCGCAAGCGTATCCAGGACGGGCAAGCCTTCCTCGCCGAGGTCGGGTCCGTCCTCGCGAGCTCCCTTCAGCTGGAGGAGACGCTGAGCCGCATCGCCCGAATCGCGCTCGGGAGCCTCGCCGATTGCGTGATCGTCGACATCGTCGAAGACGGTGGGGAGGGATTGAGCCGGGTGCTCATCGTGCACGCGGATCCCGGAAAGGACGGCTTGTGCGAGCGGCTCAGGCGCTTCCGCCTGGCCAGAGGTCATTCGTTGTCGGGCGCGAAGACGCCGAGCGCGGAGATGCCGAGGCTCGTCCCGGAGATCCACGACGAGCAGCTCGTCGCCGTGGCCGAGAGCGAGGAGCACTTACGCGCGCTCCGCGAGCTCGGCCCCACGTCCTTGATCGCGGTGCCGCTGAGCGGCCGTCACGGGGTGCTCGGCACGCTGACCTTCATCTCCACGTCGACGCGCCGCTACGACTCTCGGGATTTCGAGCTTGCCACCGAGCTCGCCTACCGCGCCGGACTCGCCATCGACAACGCGCGACTCTACGAGACCGCGAGGCGCGCGACCCGAATGCGTGACGAGGTGCTCGGCATCGTCGCGCACGACCTCCGGAACCCACTCGGGACGATCATGATGCAAGCCGCGCTCCTCGGGCGGCAGGCAGCCGAGCCCGTGCGAGCGATCGAGGCGGTCGAGAGAGCCGCGCACCGCATGAACCGCCTGATCGAGGACTTGCTCGACATCACGCAGATCGAGGCGGAAAAGCTGGCGCTCGCTCGCCGCGCGTTGAACCCCCGGCGTCTCCTGATCGACTGCGTCGAGGCTCAGACCGTGCTCGCGGCCTCGGCGACCCTCACGCTCGAGCTCGACATCGCGCGCGAGCTGCCGAACCTGTGGGCGGACAAGGACAGGCTGCAGCAAGTCTTCGAGAACCTGATCGGCAACGCGGTGAAGTTCACACCGGCGGGCGGCCGGATCGAGGTCGGCGGGACCGCGCGGGAGAGCGACGTGCTCTTTTGGGTCAAGGACACGGGAAGCGGCATCGCCCCCGAGCACGTGCCCCACCTGTTCGATCGCTTCTGGCAAGCGCGGAAGGGCGAGCGCCACGGCGCGGGCCTCGGGCTCCAGATCGCCAAGGGCATCGTCGAGGCACACGGGGGGACGATCTGGGTCGACAGCGCCGTGGGGCGCGGGACCACCTTCTTCTTCAAGATCCCCACCGGTGAGCCCACCGAGAAGCTCGGACCCCCGCCGTCGAGCGACGGAGATCGCGGAAGATGACTGTTTGCCTGCCCTCTGCTCGGCTGCTAGCGTGCCTGTCATGTCTCTCGCCGCTCTGCAGAAGGTCAGCCGTCTCGCGCGCAAACGCGGGTTCGTGCTGGTCGGCGAGGCCTCGTCTTTCGACTGAAAGGCACCCTTCCCGCCCGGCGATTCGACAGGCCGGGCGAGGTGCAGGGTCGTTCGGCCGTCACGCTCCGTCGAGGAGCTCGAAAGGTCCGACATGTCTACCGCACCCGAAATCGTCATCACGTCCCAAGATCTCGAACGCATTCGGCAGCTCATCGGGACGAGCGACTCGCCGGTCGCCGAGCGGCTCGATAGAGAGCTCGCTCGCGCGAAAGTCGTTCCCCCCGCGGACGTCCCACGAGACGTCGTGACGATGAACAGCGACGTGACGTTCGAGGACCTCAGCACCGGGGTCAGGCGTACCGTCCGCGTCGTCTACCCGGGCGACGCGGACGCCGAGCAAGGCAAAGTCTCGATTTTGGCACCGATGGGCTCGGCGCTGCTCGGGCTCGCGGTCGGGCAAACCATCGAGTGGCCCACTCCAGGCGGAGTGCGCCGCGTGCGAGTCGTCGAGGTGCTGTACCAGCCGGAACGAGCCGGCGATTTCCACCTTTGATCGGAGGCTCGAGCCTCACGGACGGACGGCGCATTACCGCGTGAGCGGGCGAACCCCACGCTCTCGTCGCGCTCGGCGCCGTCCGACGCGCGAGCGCGAAGCAACCCGCGAAGAACGCCGGCTGGCTGTTCTAGGGTATGCTCGGCGGGTGGCGAGCGTCGTCGTCGGCTTGGATGGTGGAGGCACCCGAACACGCGCGCTTTTGCGTCGACTTGCGCGGCGAAATCCTCGCTCGATTCGAGGGGGGCGGAGCCAATCCTCGACACGAAGCAGGCGCCGAGGCCCACGTTCAGGAGGTGTTGCGCGGCGTCGTCCGCGCGGCCGGCTGTTCTTTCCACCAGGTGGCGTACGTCGTCGCCGGGATCGCCGGTCTGGACGACGAGGCGGACCTTGAATGGGCGGAGAGGCTGAGCTCGTCAACGCCGCTCTCCGACACTTCGGTGTCACGCGGTTGGAAGAGCTCCGTACCCGCGCTGAAACTCACTACGAGCGTCCGGCGCTGGCGGAGAACCGGCTCCACTGCGACTTTGCCCCAGCGGTCACCTCGGCAGCAGGTCGCGTTGGCGCGAGCCCTCGAGGTGTAAGCACACGCCGCGCAAGGCTTGCGCCTCGCGAATGGGAAGCGCAAATCCTGCGCCATCTCCGCAAAATTCCCTGGAAATCCAGCCGGCACGAACCTTGTAAGATGCTGCGGCCATGCAAGACGTCGTCTCCGTCGCAGAGTCCCGGCCCGAGCCCCCGACCGACCGCTCGCTTTCGCTCGGACAGATCGACGCTTACTTCCGGGCCGCCAATTACCTCAGCGTTGGGCAGATCTACCTGTTCGCGAACCCACTCCTGCGGGAGCCGCTCGAGCGTTCTCACATCAAGCCCAGGCTGCTCGGTCATTGGGGGACGACGCCCGGGCTCAACTTCATCTACGCGCACCTCAATCGCATCATCCGGGAGCGGAACGTCGACGTCCTGTACGTGACCGGCCCTGGACACGGTGGCCCCGCTCTCGTGGCCAACGCTTACCTCGAGGGCACGTACAGCGAGGTCTACCCGGACGTCTCCCAAGACGAAGCGGGCCTCAAGCGCCTGTTCACGCAGTTCTCTTTCCCGGGCGGCATCCCGAGCCACGTTGCTCCGGAGACGCCGGGGTCCATCCACGAGGGTGGTGAGCTCGGCTACGCGCTCTCGCACGCCTACGGCGCGGTCTTCGACAACCCCGAGCTCATCGCGGCCTGCGTCATCGGGGACGGCGAGGCGGAGACCGGACCGCTCGCGACGAGCTGGCATTCGAACAAGTTCTTGAATCCCACGCGTGACGGCACGGTTCTGCCGATCCTGCACCTCAACGGCCACAAGATCGCGGGACCGACGGTGCTCGCGCGCATCCCACGGAGAGAGCTGACCGAGCTCCTGCGCGGCTACGGCTACGAGCCCCACTTCGTCGAGGGCTCCGACACCGCGACCATGCACCAGGACATGGCGCGCACGCTCGACCTGATCTTCGATCGCATCCGCGAGATCCGCGCTGCCGCGGCCGCCGACCCGAAGCTCCCGCGACCCGTCTGGCCGATGCTGGTGCTGAAGACTCCGAAGGGTTGGACCGGGCCGAAGATCGTGGACGGCAAGCCCTCCGAGGGGTCGTTTCGCTCCCACCAGGTGCCCTTCTCGGACATGAGCCAGCCGGAGCACGTCGCGCTCCTCGAGGCTTGGCTCAAGAGCTACCACCCCGAGGAGTTGTTCGACGAGACGGGCGCGCTCCGAGCCGAGCTTCGCGCCCTCGCGCCCCGCGGCCAGAAGCGCATGAGCGCGAACCCCCACGCGAACGGCGGAGTGTTGCTGCGCGCGCTTTCGCTGCCGGACTTCAGAAACTACGCGGTGGAGGTCCCGGCCCCCGGCGCGGTGGACGGCGAGTCGACGCGTATCCAGGGTCAGTTCATCCGCGACGTCATTCAGCAGAACCCCTCGAACTTCCGAGTCTTCAGCCCGGACGAGACGAACTCGAACCGCTGGAACGCCGTCTTCGAGGTCACCGACAGGATGTCGAGCGCCGAGATCGAGCCCGGCGACGACCACGTGGCGCGCGATGGGCGCGTGCTCGAGATGTTGAGCGAGCACCAGTGTCAGGGGTGGCTCGAGGGCTACCTGCTCACGGGTCGGCACGGCTTCTTCTCCTGCTACGAGGCCTTCATTCACATCGTCGACTCGATGTTCAACCAGCACGCGAAGTGGCTCAAGACGTCACGTCAGATCCCCTGGCGCGCCCCGATCGCGTCGCTCAACTACCTTCTCACTTCGCACGTCTGGCGTCAGGATCACAACGGCTTCAGCCACCAGGATCCCGGCTTCATCGATCACGTCGTGAACAAAAAGTCCGACATCATCCGCGTGTACCTGCCGCCCGACGCGAACACGCTGCTCTCGGTGACGGACCACTGCCTGCGGAGCCGCGACTACGTCAACGTGATCGTGGCCGGCAAGCAGTCCGCCCCGCAGTGGCTCACGATGGATCAGGCCGTGAAGCACGCGACCCTCGGCATCGGGATCTGGGAGTGGGCAAGCAGCGATCGTGGTCATGAGCCCGACGTGGTGATGGCCTGCTGTGGAGACGTGCCTACTCTCGAGACGCTCGCGGCCGTGAGCCTCATTCGAGAGCACTTGCCCGAGCTCAAGGTGCGCGTGATCAACGTCGTCGACCTGATGCGCCTGCAGCCGCCGAGCGAGCACCCGCACGGCCTCAGCGACGCCGATTTCGACGAGCTCTTCACCACGAACAAGCCCGTCATCTTCGCCTTTCACGGCTACCCCTGGCTCATCCATCGCCTCGCTTACCGGCGCAAGAACCACGCCAACCTGCACGTCCGCGGCTACAAGGAAGAAGGCACCACCACCACGCCCTTCGACATGGTCGTGCTCAACGAGCTCGACCGCTTCCACCTCGTGGGTGACGTGATCGATCGCGTCCCCGGACTCGGGCCGAAGGCTGCGTACGTGAAGCAGGCGCTTCGCGAACGCCTGATCGAGCACCGAGCGTACATTCGCAAGTACGGCGACGACATGCCCGAGGTGAAGCACTTCCGCTGGGCCCAAAAGCCATGAAGCGCGAGGAGCGCAGATTCACCGTACGACTATCCCGCTTCGCCCCGACTCGTGCTCCGAGCAGCCTTTGAAAGACGCTTCCATGAACGAGAAACCCCTCAGCATCCAGCAGATCGTGGTCCCGGTAGACTATTCCATTCACTCGCGCGCGGCGCTCTCGGCGGCGCTCTCCCTCGCGCAACGCTTCAACGCGACGGTCGAGGTCGTGCACGTCTGGGACCGCCCGTCGTACGTCACCGACACGCTCATGGTGGGCCACGCGGGCGGCCAGAAGCCGCTCGGTGAGTTGATTCGAGAGAACGCGGAGAGCGACATGGGCCAGTTCTTGGCCGAAGCTCTGCCCCCCAATCCGGGCGTACTCGTGCGTCGGACGCTGCTCTCCGGCGAACCCGTTTCGACGCTCCTGAAGCACTTGGGAGAGGGCCATCACGACCTGGTCGTGGTCGGTACCCACGGGCGCACCGGCCTTCGCCATGCGCTCCTCGGTAGCGTCGCCGAACGCCTGGTCCGCCTCTCTCCGGTCCCGGTGCTCACGATCCCGCGCGCTGCCCCCGAGTCGGCCTGAAGCTCATCCGACGTCGATCCGGCGCTCGAAAAGGGTCACGGCTCGCAGGGTTCGAAGGGCGGCTCGCCGCCCTTCAGGACTCTTCACCGGCGTCGGCGCGCGAGCCCTTACCGGCAAGAGCGGGCACGTGGCTCTTCGGCGCCGCACCGTACTCCTGGAGCTTGTATTGGATCTTGCGGACGCTGACGCCCAAGATCTCCGCCGCCCTCCCGGTAGAGCCGCCCACGGACTCCAGGGTCTTCAGGATCGCGTAGCGCTCGAGCTCGTCCATGGTAGCGCCGGGGATCGCCGGGACGTCGCTCCGCTTCACGGCGGTCGCGACCTCGGCAGGCAGGTGTCGCGGCTCGATCAAGTCACCTTCGGCGATCACGACCGCGCGCTCGATCACGTTCTCGAGCTCCCGCACGTTGCCGGGCCATGCGTAGAGGGCGAGCTGGGAGAGCGCAGCGTCGCTGAGCGCGAGCCCCGTTCTGCCGTTCTCTTCCGCGAAGCGCTTGAGGAAGTGCGCGGCGAGCGCGGGGATGTCCGAAGGGCGCTCCCGGAGAGGAGGGAGCGTGAGGTTGATGACGTTCAGGCGATAGAAGAGATCTTCGCGGAAGGTTCCCGCCGCGACCATGGCCTTGAGGTCGCGGTTCGTCGCCGCGACGACGCGCACGTCGACCCGGATCGGCTGATTGCCTCCGACGCGCTCGAACTCCCGCTCCTGCAACACGCGCAGCAGCTTCACCTGCGTGGCGCTCGATATTTCGCCGATTTCGTCGAGGAACAGCGTGCCGCCGTTGGCCTGCTCGAACCGGCCCTCGCGCCGTCGATCCGCGCCCGTGTACGCGCCGCGCTCGTGCCCGAAGAGCTCGCTCTCGAGCAAGCTCTCCGCGAGCGCCGCGCAGTGCAAGCGCACGAACGGCTTGGAGGCGCGAGGCGACCTTTGGTGGAGCGCCGCGGCGATGAGCTCTTTGCCCGTACCGGACTCGCCGGTGACGAGCACCGTTGCGCGGCTCGGCGCCACCTGCGCGACCGACTTGAACACGCGCTGGATCTCCGGCGAAGAGCCCACGATGTTGTCGAAGCTGTAGCGCTCCTGAAGCCGCGACCGAAGCTCGCTCGTCTCCTTGCGCAGCCGCGTGCGCTCGAATGCACGCTCGAGCACGACCAGGAGCTCGTCCGTGTTGAGCGGCTTCACCAGGTAGTCCACGGCGCCCTCGCGCATGGCCGAGACCGCAGTCTCCACTGCGCCGAACGCGGTCATCAGGACGACGGGGAGCTCCGGATCCTGCTCCTTCAGCTTGCGCAGGAGCTCGACGCCGTCCATCCCGGGCATCTTCAGATCGCTCAGGACGAGATTGGGGCCGAACTCTTCGACCTTCGACAGGGCCTTGAAGCCGTCCCCTGCCGTCTCCACGGCGTAGCCCTCTTCCTTCAAGATCTCTGCGAGCGCAGAGCGGGCATTCGCTTCATCGTCGACAACCAGGATCCGAGCTTTTGCCATCGTCGTCTCGTTCCGCTCCGCCGCCATCCATGCGACCGGAGCGATTTTCGTCTCGATCTACTGCGAAAACGGTGCCGACCGCGACGCGTCCCAAAAGGCCCGTCAATTCGCGGATCTAGCGCCCAATCCTAGCGCGCAAATATTGCGCCCACGGGTCACCCAGCCCTTCCCGGGCGCAGCAATTGCGCCTGGGGCTCGGCGGGCAGGCGCAGCGAGAACAGGGTCCGCCCGTCCGCCGATCCGGAGGTGATCCAGCCGCCGTGATCGCTCAAGACGCGGTGGGCGATCGAGAGACCGAGCCCGGTGCCGCCGGCTTTCGTCGTGTAGAACGGGTCGAAGATCGGCGTTCCCGGCGCGAAGCCGAGCCCGTTGTCTTCGACCTCGATACCGACGAACCCCTCCGCGTCCGCCGCGTGCGTCCGGAGCCAGAGCTTGCCTCCGTCGGGCATCGCGTCGAGCGCGTTGTCGACGAGCCCGGAGAGGACTTCTCGAAGGCGCGCTGCGTCGAGCTCGACGGCGGAAGCTCGAGGATCGAGCTCGAGCTCGATTTCCACTCCCGCCTGGGCGGCAGCCGCGGTCACCCCGGCCGCGAAATCGGAGATGAAGAGGTTGAGCTCGACGACCCCGAGATCGAGCCTGAGCGGTTCGGCGAAAGCCAGGAAATCGGCGAGCAAATGCTCGATCCGGGCGAGCTCGCTCCGCACCTTGGCGACCGCTCCGAGGGCGTCCGCTCCGTCCGGGTTGCGGACCCGCTTTTCCAGCACCTTCAGCTGCAAGAGGGCCGAGTTGAGAGGATTTCTG
>JAEZYO010000944.1 GCA_023419055.1 Pseudomonadota bacterium
ACCTTCCTCGAGGCCGTGAGCCGCGAGCGAGACGGAAAGGGCAGGCGAACCTTGCCGCTCAGCGCGTCGCCCGAGATCCACGACAACAAGCCCCAGGCGTGGTTTCCGACCATGACCAACTTCGACAACGCGCTCCTCCGCTTCGTCTTCAGGGCGGCCGCGGAGCTCGCTCGCGAGCTCGGTCACGACGGCGAGGCCGAACGCTATCGCGCGCTCGTCCGCGAGCTGCCGGACCTCGCGCTCAGCGAGGACTACCGCCTGCTGCTCGCCAAGGGGCACCCCCTACCCCACTCGCACCGGCATCACTCGCACCTGCTCGCCATTCACCCGCTCGGGCTGCTCGATCCCCAGAGCGACGACCGCGCGCGCCGCATCGCGACGGCCTCGCTCGCCGAGATCGAACGCCACGGCACGCGCGAGTGGAACGGCTACTCCTTCGCCTGGATCGCGAGCTTGTGGGCCCGCAACGGCGACGGACGCCGGGCGGAGCGCGCGCTCGAGATCTTCGACCGCGCCTTCGTCTCGCGCAGCAGCCTGCACGTGAACGGTGACTATCGAAGGCTCGGCTACTCCGACGTCTCGGGCCGCCCCATGACGCTGGAAGGAAACTTCGCCGCGGCCGAGGGCTTGCACCAGATGCTGCTACAGAGCCAGGGCGGCGTGATCCGCCTCTTCCCCGCCGTCCCGGAGGCCTGGGGAGAGGTGTCGTTCGAGACGCTGCGCGCCGAGGGGGCGTTCCTCGTCACGGCCGAGCGCTCGAGCGGCCGAGTCTCGCGCCTCTGCATCGAGTCCGAAGCGGAGGGCACGTGCCGCGTCGTCTCGCCGTGGAGCGGACGCTTGCTCGAGTTTACGATGCTGCCCGGAGAGATCCGCGAGCTGACGCAGGACTCGCGCTGGGCGCTCGCCGACAGCGCGTGAGACCGCTCGACGGAGCTCAGTGCAGCGGCCGGCGCGGGTGGAGGAGCTTCGCGATCAGGCCCGTCCAGCCGGTTTGGTGGTTCGCGCCGAGCCCGCGTCCGTCGTCGCCGTGAAAGAATTCGAAGAACTGCACGTAGTCGCGGAAATGCGGGTCGGTCTGGATCTTCTGGTTCGGACCGTGGATCGGGCGATGGCCCTTCTCGTCCCGTAGGAACAGGCGAGTGAGGCGCGCGCCGAGCTCCTCGGCGATCTCGAGCAACGTGAGGTAACGACCCGACCCCGTCGGGCACTCCACCTTGAAGTCGTCGCCGTAGTAATGGTGAAAGCGCTGCAGGGACTCGATCAGCAGATAGTTCACGGGCATCCAAATCGGGCCACGCCAGTTCGAGTTGCCGCCGAACACCCAGGTCTCGCTGTCTCCTGGCGCATAGCGCACCTCGTGCTGCTCCCCGTTCACGCCGAGCACGAAGGGGTGCTCACGATGGTAGCGCGAGAGCGCGCGAACCCCGTAGTCGGAGAGGAACTCGGTCTCGTCGAGCATGCGCACGAGGAGGCGCTTCATGCGATGGCCGCGGAGGAGCGAGAGCAGTCGGCGTTCGTTCGTCGCAGTCTCTTGCCAGCGCGAGACCAGCGCCGCGAGGTCGGGGCGATACTCGAGGAACCATTTGAGGCGCCCCGCGAAGCCCGGGAGGCGGTCGATGAGCGCCGAATCCAGCACCTCCACCGCGAACAACGGGATCAGCCCGACCATGCTGCGGACGCGGAGCGGCAACGGCGCGCGGTCGGGGAGGTTCAACACGTCGTAGTAGAACTCGTCGTCCTCGTCCCACAGGCCACCTGCCCCGCCGATCTTCGTCATGGCCTCCGCGATGTGCAGGAAGTGCTCGAAGAACTTGCTCGCGATGTCCTCGTAGACGTCGTCGTGGGTCGAGAGCTCGATCGCGATGCGCATCAGGTTGAGGCAATACATCGCCATCCAGGCGGTCCCGTCCGCCTGGTTGATGAAGCCGCCGCTCGGCAGCGGCTTGCTGCGATCGAAGACGCCGATGTTGTCGAGCCCGAGGAAGCCGCCCTGAAAGATGTTGCGGCCCTCCGCGTCCTTTCGGTTCACCCACCAGGTGAAGTTCAGCATCAGCTTGTGGAAGATGCGCTCCAGGAACTTGAGATCGCCGTGATCGCCCCGCTGCTTCTTGTCGATCTGGAAGACGCGCCACGCCGCCCACGCGTGCACCGGAGGGTTCACGTCGTGGAACGCCCACTCGTACGCCGGCAGCTGCCCGTTCGGATGCATGTACCACTCGCGCGTCAGCAGCACGAGCTGCTGCTTCGCGAACTCCGGGTCGACGAGGGCGAGCGGCAGGCAATGAAACGCGAGATCCCAAGCGGCGTACCAGGGGTACTCCCACTTGTCGGGCATGCTGATGATGTCGTCGTTCGTCAGGTGGTCCCAGTCGCCATTGCGACCGTGCGCGCGCCCCGCGGGCGGCGGCGGCTGAGCGGGGTCTCCCGCGAGCCAGCGCCGAACGTCGTAGTTGTAGGTTTGCTTCGACCAAATCATCCCAGCGAGTGCCTGACGCTGGACGCGCCGGGCGTCTTCGTCCTCGATGCCGCGCTGTAGCTCGGCGTAGAACTCGTCGGCCTCACGCAGCCGCTCGGCGAACGTGGCGTCGAAATCCGAGAAGGGCTCGCTCGCCTGATCGTGGACCAGGCGCAGACGAAGCGTGATCGAGCTCTTCCCCGGGACCTCGAGCGCGTAGTGCGCGGCGGCCTTGGTCCCCCGCTCGTAGCCGACCGCGTCCCGCCGTCCGCCGACGAGGTGCTCGTGAAACGCGTCCTTCGGGTGAGCGGGTCCGTTGTCGGCGCCGAACAGCCTCTTCGTGTTGGTCTCGTTCTCGCAGAAGATCAGGCCGGGCTCGACGAGCGCCGCGTCGCAGTAGAACGAGAAACGCCCGAGCTCCGGGTGATGCAGCTCGACCGCGTGGCGATCCAGGCGCTGGGCAGACGGGCGCTCCCCCACCCGATCCCAGGACCAGGTGTTGCGGAACCAAACCTGCGGCAACACGTGGAGCGGCGCGGCGGAGGGGCCGCGGTTGTGCACCGTGACACGCATCAGAACGTCGTTGGGAGACGCCTTCGCGTACTCGAAGAAGACGTCGAAGTAACGATCGTCGTCGAACAAGCCCGTGTCGATGAGCTCGAACTCCGGCTCGCTCTTGCCGCGCCGCCGGTTTTCCTCCAAGAGACGTGCGTAGGGAAACTCCGCCTGCGGATACTTGTAGAGCATCTTCAGGTACGAGTGCGTCGGCGTCGCGTCGAGGTAGTAGTAGAGCTCCTTCACGTCCTCGCCGTGATTGCCCTCGGCGTTCGCGAGCCCGAACAAACGCTCCTTCAAGATCGGATCACGCTCGTTCCAGAGCGCGAGCGAAAGGCAGAGCCGCTGGCGGTGGTCGCTGAACCCGGCGATGCCGTCCTCACCCCAGCGGTAGGCGCGGCTCCGCGCGTGGTCGTGCGGCAAGTAGTCCCACGCGGTGCCGTACTCGCTGTAGTCCTCGCGCACCGTGCCCCACTGCCGCTCGGACAGGTACGGCCCGAAGCGCCGCCAGGGCGAGTTGTAGGCCGAATTTTCGTGGAGGCGGCGGGCCTCGGTGCTGCGCGCGGGCAGGCCGGGACCGGACGAGGGCGGGGCTGTCATCGCATGTACCGAATCGCTCAGCCTACACCGTTACCGAGACGCGGGAGCAAGCGCAGAAGCTCGCCCAGCGACCAGGCTTGAAACGGTGCCCCGACGGGAGTGTGAGGGAAGTCGCCGTCGGCGATCTCCGAGAGGTGCCCGATGCCAGCGGTCTCGAGACCAGCGCGCCAGGGTTCGACGAAGCGTTCACGCGCTTCCGCCCTCGCTTCGGCGCCTCCGCCGCGCACGCGGAGCCAGGCTTCCACGAACGGCCCGAGCAGGAACGTCCATGCGGTCCCCATGTGGTAGGCCGTGTCTCGATCGAACACGCCGCCGCGGTAGCGCCCTCGATAGCGAGGGTCCCGCGGCGACAACGAGCGCAGACCGGCGGGCGTCCACAGCTCCTGCTCCACACGCTCCACCACGGCTCGTGCGGCCTCGCTCTGCAAGAGCCCGTAGGGTAAGCCGCCGACCGCGTAGATCTGGTTCGGGCGAACGCTCGCGTCGAGCTTGCCAGGCTCGTGATCGGCGTCGACCACGTCGAACAGACAGCGCGCCTCTTCGTTCCAGAAGCGACGGCGGAAGCTCGCGAGCCCCTGCTCGTAGCGGAGCGCCCACTCACTCGCCTGCTCACCGCCGAGCCCGGAAGCGATGCGCAGCGCGTTCAGCCAGAGCGCCTGGATTTCGACCGGCTTTCCCACTCGCGGAGTGACCACGTAGTCTTCGACCTTCGCGTCCATCCAGGTGACCTGCACGCCGGGAGCGCCGGCGGCGAGCAGACCGTCGGGCGTCGCTCGCACACCGTAGCTCGTGCAGCGCAGCAGGCCGTTCAGAATGGCTTCCACGGTAGCGACCAAGGTGCGCGCGGTCTCCGGCGCGAGCGGCCTTTCGGGCGCCCGCTTCGCCGAGAGAAAATCGTGGGCGGCGATCACGTACCAGAGCGAGGCGTCCACCGAGTTGTACGAGGGCTCCCCTCGACCATCGGGGAAGACGTTGGGCAGCAGACCGTCCTTCAGCACCCGAGCCCAGTCGCGAAGGATGCCTTCTGCCTCGTCGAGCTTCCCGGTCGCGACCGAGAGCCCGCGGAGCGAGATGAAGGTATCTCGCCCCCAGTCGGTGAACCACGGGTAGCCGGCGATGATGGTGCGACGCTCGCCGCTCTGCACGACGTAGGCTTCGCGGCTCTGCTCGAGCGCAGACAGCCGGCCTCGGCGCAGAGCCTCGCCCTTCAGCATCGCTTCCGCGGCGGGCCGGGCGCCGAGCGCGCTCGCGGCACTCGAATCCGGCAAGTATCCGAAGGCGAGGAAGGCCGGCCCCTTCGCCAAGTCGAACTCGAGCGCCCCGGGGCTCGCGAGATCCTCGACGTGATCGAGCCCGCGCTTCGCCTCCTCCCGGTAGCGAAAGGAGCGATAGAAAAGCGGCCCATGCGCGTAGCGCCCGTTCGAGCGCAGAGAGATCCGCGGCAGCGTCGCGTAAGGCCGGAACACGAGCGCGCCGCTGAGGCGCTCCGGCTCGAACGCGAAGGCCGAGTTCTCGCGCGTGAGCGAGTGGTAGTCTCGCCCGGCGAGCAGCGGCCGCACCTCGAGCTTGCTCGCACGCGCACCGCCCAAGAGCTCGAAGCGCACGAGCGTCTCACCCGTGTCGCGAACGCAGAGGATCTCTTGCGCCACCGCGCTGCCGTCGTCCAGGCGGAAGACCCAGCGCGGCCAGGGCCGCGCGCGGAAGCTCTCGATACGCCGAAACCCGTCGGGGTGAATGACGTCCGGCTGATACTCGTGGCTCGACAGGAACGTCTTGCCGTGGGAGCTCGTGATGCTCACCTCGAGCCCGGAGACCAGCATCAGGCGCCCGAAGCCCCCCGGCGCCGCGCAGCAGAGGCCGTGGTAGCGCCGGGTTCGGATACCGGAAGCCGTGCCCATCGCGAAGCCAGAGGCCCCGTCGGTCTCGAGCCATTCACGAAGGAGCGCTTCTTCCAACATCCCGTACTTTCGTCTTAGCGTCGGGTGACGGACGCTGTCAAAGCGCGAGCCTTTGCGTCAGGCGGCGGGCGCGAGCAACACGATCGAGTACCCGACGGCGACGCCACGCCCCGAGTTCGAGTACGAGTGCCGCTGGTCGCCGCGGAAAACCACCACGTCCCCGGGTGAGAGCTCGTAGCTCTCCCCGCCCGCGACGAGCGCGAGCGCGCCGCTCTCACAGCGGAGGTACTCGCGCGTGCCGGGCATGTGCGGCACGCCGACCATGCGGGAGCCGGGCGGGAGCTCCAGCCGCTCGATGGTCGTCCCCGGCAGGTTGTCCGGCAAGAGCGAGCTCACGATCACGCCGCCCCGCACTCGGGTCGGCAAGGTTCCCGCGGGGTAGTGCTTCACGTCCGCGCGAGGCGGCGCGATGAGCTCTTCGAGCGGGACCTGGAGCGCGCGCGCCACTCGGTGCAGGACGGCGAGCGTGGGGTTGGCCGCGCCGGACTCGATGTTGGCCCAGGTGGCGCGGGGCAGCTCGCACAGCTTGGCCATCTGCTGTTGGGTGAGCCCGCGCGCCTGGCGGAGCTGGCGCACGTTCTTGCCCAGGCGTTCCGGGAGCTCGTCGGCCATGCGCGCCCAATAACATTCCGCCAAAGCGTTGTCACGCCTGCTACTATCCTGGAACGCGCGGCGTAGGTTCCTCACCATGAGGCTATCTACGAAGCTATCCAACAGCGCGGTGCTCCTCACGGGCGCCAGCCGCGGCCTCGGCGCGGCGCTTTTCCGGCGGCTCGCGGCGAAGGGCGCGCGAGTCGTCGGCGTCGCTCGTGACGGGGCGGCCCTCGAGCGAGTGGTGCAACAGATCCGTGAAGACGGCGGCGCTGCCTACGGCCTCGCCTTCGACGTCGGCGACAAACACGCCGTCCACCGCATCGCCGGCGCGGCCACGGCGCTCGTCGGTCCCATCGACCTGTTGATCCACAACGCGAGCACGCTCGGCCCGACTCCGCTCCGGTTGCTGCTCGACACCGAGTGCGAAGATCTCGAGCAGGTGCTCGCGGTGAACCTGATCGGCCCGTTCAGACTGAGCAAGATCGTGGCAGGCTCGATGGCGCTGCGCGGCCGCGGCACCATCGTCCAGCTGAGCTCCGACGCCGCCGTCTCGGCCTATCCCCGCTGGGGGGCCTACTCGGTCTCGAAGGCGGCGCTCGACCACCTTGGCAGGCTGTTCGCGGCCGAGCTCGACGAGCTCGGGGTGCGGGTGCTCAACGTGGACCCCGGAGAGATGAACACGGTCATGCACGCGGCGGCGATCCCCGACGCGGATCCCAGCACCCTCGCGGACCCGGAAACGATCGCTGCTCGGATCGTTGGTCTGCTCGAGGTGGACACGCTGCCGAACGGCGCGCGCGTCGAGGCGTCGGCGCTGGAGGCGGCGTCATGATGATCTTGACCTCATTTCCGCCGGGCATCCCTGCCAACGCGGTCACGCCTTCGCCGGCGAAGGCGGCCTGGCCGCGTGAGGACCGGAGCAGCTCGCGGCTGTTGCTCGTGAGCGCGGAGCGCGAGAGCATCCGGAGCACGCGCTTCAACGAGCTCCCTGATCTGCTCGACCCGAGAGACCTCCTGGTCGTGAACGACGCTGCCACGTTGCCGGCCTCGCTCACCGCGAGGACG
>JAEZYO010000152.1 GCA_023419055.1 Pseudomonadota bacterium
AGAGATCCTTCGGCGTGAGCGCGGCGCCCGCCTCGATCACGCGCTTTACGTGCTCTTGCAACGCCTCGAGGCGCTCGATCTCGGCGGCCGGATCCTTCCCCTTGCCGAGCAGATCGGCGCGGCTCAAGCGGTAGAGATCGGGGGCGAGCTCGGGCGTGACGCGGCGCAGCCAGCGCCGGACCGCCGCGTCGCTCCAGGTCTCGTCGTAACAGATGAGGTGATGGCGGACGAGCGAGACGATGTGCTTGCGCTCCTCGTTCGAGAAGCGGAGCCGCGCGAGGAGCGGCTCGGCCATTTCGGCGCCGATGCGCTCGTGCTCGTAGAAGGTGTAGTCCTGCGTCTTGTCACTGAAGGCGCGCGAGCGCGGCTTGCCGACGTCGTGGAGGAGCCCTGCCACGCGCAGCACCGGGTCGGGCGCGCAGTGATCCATGCAGCTCATCGCGTGCCCCCAGACGTCGTACGCGTGATAACGGTTCTGCGCGCAGCCCACCGACTCGAGCAGCTCCGGCGCGCTCACCGCGAGCAGGCCGTGCTCGCGCATGACCTCGAAGGCGCGCGACGGGCGCTCCGCCTTCATCGTCTTCAGCCACTCGTCGCGGATGCGCTCGGCGCTCACCTTGCGGTAGCTCGCGAGCGAGGGCTCGATGGCGCGCGCCGTCTCCGGGTCGAGCTCGAGCTTCAGCGTGGCCACGAAGCGCGCCGCCCGGAGCACGCGGAGGCCGTCCTCAGCGAAGCGATCTGCCGCGACGCCGACGGCGCGAAGAACACCGCGCTGGAGGTCGGCGATCCCGTCGAAGGGGTCGATCAGGCGATCGTGGAGGACGTCGTAGGCGACGGCGTTGACGGTGAAGTCACGCCGGGCGAGGTCGTCCTTGATGTCGTCGACGAAGTAGACCGAGTCGGGCCGGCGCCCGTCGCTGTAGGTCGTTTCACCCCGAAGGGTAGTGACCTCGTACTGCCCCTTGTCGAGCAGCACCGTGACCGTCCCGTGCTGGATGCCCGTCGGGATGACGCGCCGGAAGAGCGAGACCACCTGCTCGGGCTTCGCGTCGGTCGCGATGTCCCAGTCGTTGCGGGCGCCGCCTGCATGATCGCCGCGGAGCTCGGCGAGGAGCTCGTCTCGCACGCAGCCGCCCACGATCCACGAGCGAAAGCCGGCCTGTGAGAGGCGGCTCGAGAGCTCTCTCACTGCGGTGGGTACGGAGCGCTGAAGTCGCGACGTCTGCATCGCGCCGGGACGCTAGCGCCTTCGCTCGGGTGCGGCCACTTTCGTTTTTCCGGTCGCGTCGCGGCTGCTTTACTGCCGGAATCGTTCCGTCAGTTGTTCCACGGATCGACGATTTCGCCGGTGCTGCCGCTCGGCTTCTTCTTCGGCGGTTTCTCCGCGGGCTTCTCGGGCGGCTTGGCCGGTCTCGCCGCGGGACGCGCTCCGCCTGCCGGCGCGACGCGATCGAGCTTCACCACCTTGCGCGCCGAAGACCCGTCGAGCGCGACGCTCTCCGACTTGTAGCCCTTGCGCCGGATCTCGACCTCGACGACCTGCCCCGTTGGCACCTCGATCACCACCGGGCTCGCGCCGAGATCGGCGTCACCGCGAAAAACGTGAGCGTCGAGCGGTTCGGCGGCGAGCATGACTTGCTTCGCCGCTGCCGCTGCGGGCTCGGCCTGCGTGCCCGTCGTCGTGCTCACGGGCTCCGGTCCCGGCTGCCTCTCGGCCGGGGCCGAGTGCTCGGTGACGGGAGTGGTCGTCGCGTTGCTGTCGCCGCTCTTCGCGAAGATCGCGACGACGATCCCCACCGCGGCGAGCGATCCGACGAGGCCGGCGATCAAGGGCCATCGGCTCGGGCGCTCGGCGAGCGAGGCCGGAGTCGCCGGGACGAGCGCCGGCATCTGCGCCTTCTGGAAATAGTCGGCGGGCACGTTGAACCCACCGGAGCGCGCCATCATCTCGCCCACCGCGTCGGGCACGTGACCCTCGCGGAGCTTCTCGAGATCCACCAAGAGCTCCTCCATGCTCTGGTAGCGGTGCTCGGGCCGCTTCGACAGGCACTTGAGCACGATGGCTTCGAGCCCGGGCGGCACCTCCTGCGGCTGCGGCACGAGCGCGCGGATGGGGACCGGCGCCTTGTACATGTGCTGCGTCAGAATCCCCATGAAGTTGTCAGCGTCGAAGGGGACGCGGGCGCTCGCGAGCTCGTACAGGATGACGCCGAACGAGTAGATGTCACCGCGGTGATCGACGGGCGCCCCGGCTGCCTGCTCCGGCGCCATGTAGTGCGGCGTGCCGAAGACCGCTCCGGCTCGCGTCAGCCGGCCCTCGCTGGTCGACACCTTGGCGATGCCGAAATCGAGGATCTTCACGAAGTCTTTTTGTCCGCCGCGCTCGACCAGGATGATGTTGTCCGGCTTCAGATCGCGGTGAACGATCCCCGCGGCGTGCGCTGCGGAAAGACCCTCGGCGAGCTGTCGCGCGATGTGGATGATGCGCGGCACGGGCACCGGCCCGCTCTCGATCGCCTTCGAGAGCGCAGAGCCGGTGAGAAACTCCATCACGAAGTAGGTGGAGCCGTCCGGTAGCTGCCCGAAATCGCTGATGTCGATGATGTGCGGGTTGCCGATGGCGGACGCGGACTTGGCTTCGTTGAGGAAGCGCTCGGTCACCTCGGCGTCGCGCGCGAGATCCGCGCGCAACACTTTCATCGCCACTTTCTTGCCGATGATGGTGTGCACGCAGCGGTACACCACCCCCATCCCGCCTTCGCCCAGGATGGCTTCCACCTTGTAGCGGCCGTCGATGGTCGCGCCGAGATAGGGATCGCTGCGGCGCTGGCTGCTGGTCGCCTCGACGTCCGGGATGGAGGAGGTCGGTGGGGCCACCGTCACCACCTTCATGCGCGTGAGCTCGA
Organism: Pseudomonadota bacterium; assembly: GCA_023419055.1. The sequence continues at coordinate 2,907 of JAEZYO010000152.1, forward strand.
GGTCGCGGTCGTTGACGGCGGGCGTGCTCAGGCGAGGACCGGTGGGGGGCTCGCTGCTCACCGGTTCGCTGGTCGGAGTGCCGCTGCTGGGCGGCCCGCTGATCGGAACGACCGGGTGGCTCGGAGTCTTGTTTCGGAGCTCGCTCATCGGACTAAAGAAGGACCGAGGATTGAATATTTAGGCTGGATTGACGTTCGGCGCGACAATTCGTTCTGTTTTCGGACGGCGCACTGCGCATCCGTCAAGCCTAGAATCCCTGCCTCCGCCCGGCGCGCGTCGGGAGGTGCAAGAGCCAAGCCTGCCTACTCACGGGCCGAAGGACTTCAAATTCCCCATTTCCGAGCGGGTCGGAGCGAACTCGAGTCCGCAACCGTTGCGCCCCCCATGACCGGAAACTCAGAGCCGGCAGCTTGCGCCGCCTCGGGCCATTTCGTTGTCACGGTAGGCGGGACTTCTGACGCGGAGCCCAAAAGTACGCTAGAAGCCCCCACGTCCATGGGTCTCTCCCTGGCCCTCGCCCTCCGCTACATGCGCTCGAAGAAGCGCGCGTTCGTGTCCGTCGGCACGATGTTCGCCATCTTCGGCGTGGCCCTCGGTGCTGCGGCGCTGTCGACCGTCATCAGCGTGACCGGCGGCTTCCGCGCCGAGTTTCGCGAGAAGGTGCTGGGCGTCAACGCGCACGTCCTCGTCCTCAAGTACTCCAGCGACTTCAGAGAGTACCGGAAGGTGATGGAGAAGGTGCAAGGCGTGCCCGGTGTCGTGGGCGTCGCGCCGTTCGTCATCAACCCGATGATGCTGACGCACGAGGATCGCACGGCGACCGGCGTTCTCGTGAAGGGCGTCGATCCCGGTCGAGTCAGCTCGGTGCTCGACCTGCCGCGACACATCACGGAAGGCAGCCTGCAGGGGCTGCGCTTGGCGGACGCGAAGCCTCCCGAGCGGAGGCGGCGCGCTTTGAGCGACGACTTCTCCCCGTTGCCTCCCTTGCCTCCGGCATCCTCGGGCTCCGCTGCTCCGCAGCGTGCTCCGTCGGCTTCGCCAGCTCCGGGTGGCTCGGGCGCGGCCCCCGCTCCGAGCGGTTCGGGCGCGGCCGTCCCAGCTCCGGCGGGCACGATCGATCGTCGGGGCCTGTTCGCCGGGATCGAAGAGTCCATCCGCGAAGGTGCTGCGCCCGACGCGAACAGCCGCGCGACGAGCTACGGCGACGCGGGCGCACCCGAGCCAACGACCGAGCCGGAAGCCGCGTTCGCTGCGGAGCCGGGCGATCCGGTGGGCAACATCGAGCCCGAAGGTGGCTACGCGAGCAAGCTCCCGGAAGACGACGTCATCCCCGAGGAGCTCGATCCCGATCCCTGCAAGAACCCGGAGCTCGTGAAGAAGTTGCCCGGGATCGTCATCGGCTCGACGCTGCAGAAGAACCTGGCGGCCAAAATCGGCGACTGCATCCAGGTCACCTCACCGACCATCGGGTTTAGCTACTCGCGCGGCGCGATGCACGCTCCGATCGCCAAGCAGTTCCGGGTGATCGCCGTCTTCGACGCCGGCTTCGATCAGTACGACTCGAAGCTCGCCTACACGGACCTCTACGAGGCGCAGGCGTTCTACGACTCGGGTGACAGCGTGACCGGCGTCGAGATGAAGGTGAACGACATCGAGCGCGCGCGGGAGATCAAGGAGCTCGTGGACGAAAAGCTCTCGACCGGCGTCTATCACACGATGGACTGGGAAGAGCTGAACCACGGGCTCTTCACCGCGCTCCGCATCCAGCAGATCTTGATGAGCCTCGTGCTGGCCTTGATCGTCGTGGTCGCGGCCTTCACCGTGATCGCGACGCTGATCATGGTGGTGCTCGACAAGAAGCGCGAGATCGCGGTCTTGAAGGCGATGGGCGCGAAGGACGGCGCGCTCTTGCGAACCTTCCTCTACCAGGGCGGGATCATCGGGTTGATGGGCGCCGTCGCGGGTCTCATCCTCGGCTACGGCGCCTGCAAGCTCCTCAGCGTCTACGGCCTGCCGCTCGATCCGAAGGTCTATTTCATCTCCAAGCTGCCCGTGCAGATGCGGCCGGAGACGTTCGCGCTGGTCGGGATCTTCGCGATCCTCGTGTGCCTGGTCGCGACGGTGTGGCCCGCGCTCCACGCCGCGCGCCTCCGGCCTGCCGAGGCGTTCCGCGAACAGAACTGAGGTCAGGCCCACGACCGGCCTGGCCTTGCCGAGGCGCTCAGGGTTTGGTCGTCAGCGGTGGGCGGCTGGCGCGACCGACGGCATGTTCGCGCGCCTGAGCAAGCCGAGCACCCGCGCGCGGAGCTCCGGCGCGCGGAACGGCTTGCTCACGAAGTCGTCGGCGCCCGCATCGAACGCGAGCTCGAGATCGTCGGGAGGGTGTGCGGTCAAGAACAAGAGCGGCAACGTCTCGAAGCGACGGCGCTTGCGCAGGAGCTTGCAGAGCTCGAGGCCGCTCATGTTCGGGAGCGACCAATCCATCACGACGAGGTCGAACTTGGTGGTCTCGAGCACGGCGAGCGCCTCTTCGGCGCTGCTCGCGCTCTCCGGGCAGATGCCCGACGCTCGCAGGAGCTGCGCCACGACGGTTTGGGTCGCGCTGTCGTCGTCGACGATGAGCACGCGAGTGCCGGGCGGCGCCGAGACGGGCTCGGGGATCCCGCCGCGGCAAGGGAAGCGGACCGACGGCGGAGCCTCGCCCGCGGCGAACCTCGACAGCTGCTCCCAGTCGCGATCGGCGAAGGTGAGCCGGAGACCGGTTCCGCGATCTTCGACGCGCGCCGCCACGCTCGTGGACTCGTCACCGGCGCTGAACGAAACGACGATCCACTGTCCGTCGTTCAGGCCGTCGCAGCAGGGCAGCGCGAGATCATGCTCGTCGGCGCTGGCTCCGAGGGCTTTGAGCAGATCGTCGAGGCAACTGTATTCGAGTGCTACTCCGTGCACGCTCGTGGGCAGACTAGCTTTACTCGGAGTGCCGCGCCAGTTACCGGCGCGCGCACGCTCCTTTCAGCAAGAGCCGAGTGAGGACCGAGGCAGACGTTGGATGGGGGCGCGGCCAGAAGCAAAAAAAAGGCCAGCGCGACCAATCAGCGGGGCAAGCGCCGAGAAGCCACTAACGAGCCCAGGAGAGCGACCAGAGCGAGCAGCGCCGCCGCCGCCGACTGGGAAAGATCGAGTACCGGCGAGTAGCCTAAGAGGTTTCGCACGTGGCCCCGGGGCCAAGGAAGCGCCAGGAAACCGGTCCCGGCTCCGAGCAACCAGTCGCCGAGCAACAACCAGAGACGGCCTCGCCGGAAGCTCGAGCCGAGCGCGAACAACCCGGCGTAGGCGGCGCCGCCGAGCGCACCGATCCAGCTCGTGGCGACAGCATCGCGGACGAACAGTGGATCGAAGGGACCTCGCGTCACCAAGACCGCGGTGAGCCCGAAGACGAGCCCCCCGAGGGCCGAGAGCGCGAGCGTCGAGCCGAGCAAGCCTTGCGCGAGCGCGGGGCGCGGCAAGCCGTGGCGAGAGAGAGGCCCGACCGCGTCGAACAACGTGGTGCGGCTGGTAGCGAGCTCGGCGAGCACGAAGCAATAAAGTGGAAGGGAGAGTCCGAACGCGACTCCGGTGAGAGTGCGATCGACCGCGAAGGCGCGCTCGTCGACGCGCTCGAAAATGGCGATCAACGTCACCGAGAGCAGCGCGACCGCGAACGCGAAGAGGCTCGCTCGCGTCCACAAGCGAGCCCAGCCGAGGCGTGCTCCGGCAGCGTAGGCGCTGATCACTTGCGAGGCTCCGGTGGGTTCATGTCTATCGTCACCGATTGATCCGCGGGCGCGGCGTGAGGGCTCTCGTAGTGGTGAGCGTGAGGCGTGTACGCGGGCACGGTGCTGCCGGGTTGCGGGGGCAAGGTTCGATGCTGCTCGTAGGCTTGGCGATAGGCGCCTTCGTACGCGCCCTGGAGATAACCGGCCCTCTCGGCGAGCGCTGCCTCGAGCGGCGGGGTGACCGGCACGAGCGCGTCGACGCGAATCCCCTCGGAGCTCGAGAGCCGCGCGAGCGCGTGCCCGAACGCGGCGGGGTCGAGCGTCGAAACGAGGAGCTCGACGGGTGAACGGCGCGCGTTCCAGGCCACCGCGCTGACGCTCGGGTCGGCGCTCAGCAGAGCGGCGAGCCTACGCGCCTCGGGCGATCTCAGTCGCAGCCGGCACGTTCGACCCCCTCGAATCGCGGCTGGCGCCGGCGCGAGCGTGCCTGCTTCGAGGACGTACCAGG
>JAEZYO010000216.1 GCA_023419055.1 Pseudomonadota bacterium
CCTCAGCGTGCCGGACGCGGCGCGCGTCCGAGGTCGACTCGAGTCGCTCGCCTTGCCGGGCTTCGCTTGGGAGGAAGGGCTCGGCGCGGTGAGTCTGGTCGGCGTGGGAGCCGCGGATCCGCGCCTGCTCGCGCGCGTCTTGCGCCTCGGCGCTTCATCACTCTTAGGAGTGATGAGCGGGCCGCTGCGCGTCTCGGCGCTCGTGCCGGAGGGCGCGGTCGAGCAGCACGAGCGGCTGCTTCACGCCGAGTTCGTCGAGCCGACCTGAGCGGGCGCCCGAATCTGCCGCGCGTTGCCTCACTGCATGAGCGGCGGAACCGTGATGACCTCGAACGCCGAGGCCGGGATCGTCTTCAGCTCCTCGATCTCGTCGGAGTCCCAGTCGGGGTGCGCCTCACCCTGGAAGTAGAAGTTCGAGCCGTTGTCCGCGAGGATCATGCCGTACGTCTTCATGGCGGTGATCACGGCGCGCGCGCCGTCCGAGAAGCCGGCGTCGTCGAAGTCGGCGGAGAGGCGCACCCTGAGTCCCATGGGGGGCGCGTTCGGATCCTCGGGATCGCAGTCGCCCGGTACCGCCTGGTGCGTCGCCGGCGCGACGTAGTTCGCGCGCGTGCACTCGACGGTGAAACGAATGGCGTGCCGCACGTCACGCGCGAGCACCTCGTCGTAGCGGAGCAGCCCGGGCGTGATGGCGAGCCCCGCCGCGTCGGCGCTGGTCCAACCTTCCGGGCGCTGTCCGTAACTTACCTCGGTGAGGTCCCAGCTGGTCCCGTTCCCGCAGTGCCAGGTCTCGTCCTCCGCGTAGCACGCGTACGCCTCGTACAGCCGGCAGGTGCCCTCCTGCACGACGAGCAGGTGACAGTCGCCGTCGCAGTTTTCGGGATCGTTCCCCTCGATCTTCGCGACGTCAGGGCTCGGAAACGGGTAGGGGCCGTCGTCGCTCTGCTCCGGCCACCAGTCGAAGCTGTAGTCCGCGGCGGGTTGATCCTCCGGGACGACGTTGATGGGGATGCCGTAGAGCTCGTCACCGTCGCGCCCGTAGTCGGGGTGGAGCTCGATGTCCCCGACCAGCGCGTGGAGCCTGTCCGTCCATTCCTGGTCCAGGTCCTCACCCGAGATATCCGTGTTCCAGGCGTCCTCGACCGGAAAGAGGGGACACCCGGCGAGCGACGGCCCCGGCCCCGTGTTCCCGCTCCCGCCGCTGCCCGAGCCTGCGCTCCCACCGCTCGAGCTCGAGCCGCTCGAACCGCCCGACCCGGTGTTCCCACCGCTCGAGCTCGAGCCACCGCTTCCCGTTTGCGTGCCGGTTCCGCCGCTTCCTCCAGAGCTGCTCGCGCTACCGCCCTTGCCAGCGCCGCCCCCCGCGGACGCACCACCGTCACCCTCGTCGTCGTCCCCGCAGGCACTCGTCAGCACGCCAAGGCCGACCAGCATCGCACTCGTAAGGATGAGCCGTGCTCGCATCGCTTTCCTCCTGGTCTCTCATTGCAACACGGCTCGAGACGCGGTCGGACAATATTTCTATGCGGTTGAAGTAGGTGGATCGGAGTCGCGCCGAACTAGCCAAGTCCGCTCGAAATCGGTTACATCGAAAGCTCCGTGCCGCTGCTCGGCAAAGCCTTGGTTCGACCACACCCGCACACTCCGGGTGGCACGTCGCGTGCAGAAGCCGAATCCATGGCTTCCGGCTTCGTGACGGTTCCCGGTAGTCGGCCGCCGAACTCCGGCGTGCACGAGAAGCCCGAACCGCCGCCGGTCCCACGTTCTTATCGAACCCTCCGGTCCCTCGAAGCGGTAGGGCGTGAAGCGGTCGCGCTCGCCCGCCAGGCGACCCTGTTTCACCGCGACGTGACCGTCGTGATTCCGACGGCGCAGAGCGGAGATCACGTGGCCGTGTTCGTCCACGGGCTCTTCGCGACGGCGGGTGTGCTCAGGCCCCTCCGGTCGCAGATCGAAGCCGGCACCGGCGCGCTGACCTCGACGTTCACCTACGCGCCAGGCCCCTGCGTTCAGAGCATCGCGGAGCGCCTCGCCGAGATCGTGCGGGGCCTGCCCGCGGACGTGCGCATTCACCTCATCGGCCACAGTGTGGGCGGCATCGTGTCACGCTGGTTCGTCCAGGAGCTCGGCGGCGATCCACGGGTGGTTCAAACCATCTCCATCGGTAGCCCCTTCCACGGGACGACCAAAGCTCGGCTGTTCCCGGCTCCCATCGGGCGAGACATCATGCCCGGCAGCGCGCTCCTGGCTCGCCTCGCGGCGGGGCGGCTCAACGGAGTGCCTCACCTATCCATCGCAGGGTCCGACGACCAGGTGGTACCGACCGGCGCTCTGTTCCCGCTCGGGGAGGGCCTGGTGATCGATGGCTGCGGCCACAACGGCCTCGTCTATCACCCGTTGACGCTGTCGACGGTGCTACGGCGGATACGCACCGTTCAGGCGGCGGCGGCGGCGTGCGACGCGTGGTCGAGCATCGGCTAGTCGGCCAATCGCCGCACAGGTCGCTTCTGATCTTCTAGTGCCGTGGGGGTCGTGGTACCTCGCGCGTCGTTCCATGCTGGCTCGATCCCGCGGTTCCGAGTGGCTGCGCCTGACCTTTTCGGGCGCTTGTTTCGCCGCGTTGAGCCTGAGCGCTGCGCGCGCCCGTGCAGATGTGTCGTCCTGGGCGTACGCCGGGTACGGGCCTTCTACCGTGGATGACGGCGACGGCTTCGAGACTCAGCATTTCCTCCAGCTGGAGACGGGTCTGGGAACGCCTGCATCGAACCCGTTCATCGTCGGCGGTCTGCTCAAGCTCGGGACCCACTTCGGGCGCGGCACCGACCTGGGTCTGTCGTTGCGCGGCGCGACGCAGGGGTTCCAGCTCGGAGGCTTCGGGTTGGCCGTCGACCTCGGCGCCTACGAACGCTTCTGGGAGGTCGGCTCCGTCGGCGGCCAGGGGTCGCTGGTGCTCGGCGCTCCGTGGGGCATCACCATGAGCCTCACGGGCGGGCTCGGGACGAACGACGCCCGACACGCGAGCCTCAGCATCGGCATCGACTTCGCGCGGCTCAGCGTCTACCGCCTGGACGGCGAGAACTGGTTCCCGAACCCGTACCCCGCGTACCGCCCGAAGCAGTAGCGGGGCCCTCACTCAACGTCGACTCGTCGCTCTCAGACTCGACCGAGCGCGTCGACGAGCGCGTCGAGATCGTCACGGCGGTGGAGCTCCGTCACGGCGATCAAGAGGCGGTCCGAGAGCGCGGCATCGACGCGCCCGAGGTCGAACC
>JAEZYO010000243.1 GCA_023419055.1 Pseudomonadota bacterium
GGGTTTGGGTTTCGCGACACCAGCGGCGCAAGCGCTCGAACCAGCGGAGCTTCGCGAAGTAGAAGGGGGAGCCCACGGAGCGCCCGTTCGGCGCGTACAGGCTGACCACCCGAACGTCCCCGCAAACGGCGGCGATCATGCGCGCCTCGGCGAGCGGTTCGTCGTCGTGCACTTCAGGGGTCGCTTCGGCCTGGAGCGGCTGGCCGAAGTTCGTGACCACGTCCCGGAGCCCGACTCGGCTCGCGATGGCCACGCCGTTCCAGCGACCCTGCCCGTGATGAGCGAACTGATAGCCGTGGCGCGCGAACTCCTCGGTCGGCGCGTCGTCGTCGGTGAGCTTGGTCTCCTGGATGAGGAGCACGTCGGGTCGCGCGCGTTCGAGCCACCAAGCGACCTTGTCGAGCCGGGCGCGCAGCGAGTTCACGTTCCAGGTGGCGATGCGCATGACCGAGCTCCCTTAGCAAACTTCGGGGCCGGCGTGGCCGATCCGTCAGGTTGGCGGCCGATCCGGCCAAGGCGGTTCGCGCGCGCGCCGCTTAGGTTTTGGGCTCGTAGCGAAAGGATCTCGTCATGCCAAGCCTCGTCCAGCTCTTCAGCGATCCCATCAGCCTCGCCTTCTTCGCGCTCTTCTTCGGGCTGTGGGGGCTCGAAGCCGTGTTCCCGGCGCGCGCGCTCCCGATGGTCGCGTGGCATCGCGCCCGCGGCCTCGCCGGGATCGTGACCTTCTTCCTGATCTCGTCGTACTTGCCGTACGTGATCGCGCCGTGGCTCGCGCCGTTCGCGATCGCCGACCTGACCGGCCTCGGAACCTGGGGCGGCGCCGCGGTCGTGATGCTCGTCTACCAGGCGTTCGGCTACGCGTATCACCGCTCGATGCACTCCTCGAACGTCTTGTTTCGCGTCCTCCACCAGGTGCATCACAGCAGCGAGCGGCTCGACGTCGCGAGCGCGTTCTGGTTCGCTCCGCTCGACATGGCAGGATGGACCTTGGTGTCCGCGGCCGCGCTCGCGCTCGTCGGCGTGACCCCCGAGGCGACGATCGCGTTCGTACTCGGCAGCAGCTTCCTGAGCGTGTTCCAGCACGCGAACTTGAAGACGCCGCGCCTGCTCGGCTACTTCGTTCAGCGCCCGGAGAGCCATAGCCACCACCATGCCCGCGGCGTGCACCGCAACAACTACGCGGATCTGCCGCTCCTCGACCTCCTCTTCGGCACGTTTCACAACCCGGAGGAGTTCGCGCCGGAGACCGGCTACTACGACGGCGCGTCGAGCCGCGTCGGCGACATGCTGCTCCTCCGCGACGTGAGCGCAGAACCTCGCCTAGCGCCCGAGCGCGGCGCGCAGCGCCCCGAAGCGGCGGCGGTACTGAGCGGGGGTGAGGCCCACTGAGCGCCGGAAGAGCCGGGAGAAGAAGGTCGGGTCTTCGTACCCGACCCGCTCCGCGAGCAGGTCCAGCGTCAGCTCGGTGGTCTCGAGCAGCTTCTTCGCCTCTTCCAGGCGGATCGCGTGCACGTACTCGAGCGGCGTCATCCCGACCGCTTTCTGGAAGCGGCGCTTGAAGGTGCGCTCCGGCAGGCCGCTCAAGCGAACCATGGAAGCGACCGGCGCCTCCACCGTCGGTCGCTTCGCGATCCAGGACTGGCACTCGGCGATCACGGGATCGTCGACCTGCCGCGAGCTCACGAGCCGAGCGTACGGCTGCTGTCCGACGTTGTGCCAATCGATCAGGTTGACCTTGGCGACCTGCATCGCGGTCTCGAGATCGACCGCGCGCGAGAGCAGGTAGAGCGAGAGGTCGAGCCAGGTGGTGCCGCCCCCGGCCATGACCAGGCGCTGTCCGACTCCCGAAGCCACGAGCGCGCGATCGCGGTGCACGCGCACGCTCGGGAACCTCTGCTCCAGCGTGTCGCAGTAAGCCCAGTGGGTGGTCGCGTCCTGGCCCTCGAGCAAGCCCGACGCCGCGAGCAACACCGCGCCGGAGCACGCCGCCGCGACGATAGCGCCTCCCGCGTGCTGCGCGCGCAGCCACTCGAGCTCGGGGTCGAAGCGACCGTCGACGCTGCTCTGGGGGGCGATCGAGAGCTCGGGCACGCACACGATGTCGTAGCGCCGCGCTCCGAGAGCGGCGTGCGGGCGGACGACCGCTCCGTTCGCGACCTCGAAGGGCTCGAGAGCGCGCGCGACGATCTGCGTCTCGACGACCGCGGCCCCCGGGACCCCTTCGGTGATGAGGCCCCAGTCGCGCCCCGCCGAGCAGAACAGATCCAGCATGCCGTAGACGACCGACGCGGTCGCCTCGGGCAACGCCAGGATCGCCACGCTCGGTAACGGTCGCGCCTTCACGCCGCTTTCTTACACCCTCCCCGCCGGGGCGGTCGCGATGGCGCGTTTTGTTGCCAAGAATCGCGCTTTTTCGGCGCCGGGGGCGGGGCGCCCGCGAGGCGCGGGCGGCGACATTTTGAATACGGCAACTTTGTTCGACGGCGCCCGGGGTCGCAGGGGCTCCCACTTTGCAGCCGAGCGCCGCTTGCCGAATCTGCACGCCTTCCTTGCCGAATCCGCAGCGCGCGGGCGCACGTCTCGCTGCGTCAGCGGCCCCACTTCCGTAAACGCCCATCCGCTCCGTCTTCACATCGAGCGCGAACCTCGTCTGACAGGAGAATTTCGTTGATCGAGCGCGGGCAGAGGGGCCAGAGCTCGTGGCAAAAGCCTCGCCGACTTGCTAAGGGTGCTGAGTGACTCCGACGCTCGACCGGCGCCCGATTCGTGTGTCCTTCCGACACGCGGCCCTGAGCGTGTCGTTCGCGCTCGCGCTGCTCCCGGGCTGTCGAGAAAAGGCGCCCGAAGCCGAGAAGGCCGCCGTCGCGCCGCGCGAGGTCGCGCTCGCCAGCGTCGAGCAGAGCTCGCTCGAGCGCAGCATCGAGGTGACGGGCACGCTCGCCGCGTACGACCAGGTGAGGGTCGCGGTGAAGGTGCCGGGCAGGCTCGCCTCGGTGTCGGTCGATCTCGCGAGCGTCGTGAAAGCGGGCGACGTCATCGCGCAGATCGAGGCAACCGACTATCAGCTGCGCGTCGATCAAGTCGCGGCCGCCGTCGCGCAGGGGCGCGTGCAGCTCGGGCTGCCCCCGGAGGGGCCGAGCGACGAGGTGGACGTGGAGGCGACGGCCATGGTGCGCCAGGCGGCGGCGACGCTCGCGGAGGCGCAGGCCAACCTGGCGCGCGCGCGGAACCTCGCTCAAGAAGGCTTGATGACCGGCGCGGAGCGCGACTCCGCGGAGGCGACCTTCTTGCGCGCGGAGAGCGCGCTGCAGTCGGCGCGCGACGACGTGCGCCTGCGCCAGGCCTCGCTGCGCCAGCGCCGCTCGGAGCTGAAGCTCGCGCGCCAGCAGCTCGCCGACACGACCGTGCGCTCTCCCATCAGCGGCGTCATCCAGCAGCGCCTCGCGAACACGGGTGAGTTCCTCGCCGCGGGCGCGCCCGTGGCCGAGGTGGTGCGCGTCGACCTCCTGCGCTTGAAGCTCGTGATCCCCGAGCGGGACGCCGCCAACGTGAAGCAAGATCAGGCGGTCAAGGTCGCGGTCGACGGCGACTCGCACGCCTACACGGGCAAGATAGCGCGCCTCGCGCCGGCGCTCGACCAACAGAATCGCACGCTGCTCGTGGAGGCGGACATCGAGAACCCCGGCACCCTGCGCCCCGGCGTGCTGGCGCGCGCTCAGGTGGTCATCGGCTCGAGCCCAGCGCCGACCGTGCCGGCGAGCGCCATCGTCGCCTTCGCAGGCGTGGAGAAGGTGCTCGTCGTCGACAAGGGCAAGGCGCTGGAGAAGCGCGTGAAGACCGGCAACCGCATCGGTGATCGCGTCGAGATCGTCTCGGGCGT
>JAEZYO010000250.1 GCA_023419055.1 Pseudomonadota bacterium
CTTTGGTAGCTTGTAGTCATGGCGAACATGGCGAACCAGGCGAACCAGTTCGAGACCGTGGAGCTCGTCCCCCGTCAGCGTCGCTCGCGAGCGGGCGTCGTCGGCTGGCTGCTCTTTCTGCTCGTGGTCGGGGCAGCGGTCGCGTTCGTCAAGTACGTGTACCTGCCGCTCCGCGGCGAGCAAGCGCGGCTCTACGGGCAGCTCGGGGAGGCCTCGGAGCGCGAGAAGCAACTCAAGAAGAAGGTGGCCGACGCCGACGCTCGGGCTGCCGAGCTCGAGGCGAGAGGGCAACAGCTCTCGGGTAAGCTCGCGGAGAGCGAGGCCGAGCGCGAGAAGCTCGAAGGCGAGCTCAAGCGCGTGCAAAACGAGCTCGCCTCGATCCTAGAACCGCAGATCAGCGCCGGTAACGTGAGCATCAAGCGCCGCGGCAACGAGCTCGTGGTCGACTTGTCCGCTCAGATCTTGTTCGACTCGGGGCGCGCCGAAATCAACGACGACGGCCAGAAGGTGCTCGCCGAGGTGGCGAGGAGCCTCGGCGCCCTGAAGGAGTACTCGATTCAGGTAGGCGGTCACACGGACCAGATGCGCGTGACGAACCCCGAGACGCAGGAGCGCTTTCCCACGAACTGGGAGCTGTCCACGGCCCGCGCCACGAACGTGGTGCGGTTCCTCGAAGAGCGCGGCAAGATCCCGGGTTCGCGCTTGATGGCGACGGGGTTCTCTCAGTTCCGTCCCGTGGCGAGCAACACCACCGAGGCGACCAGGCAGAAGAACCGTCGTATCGAGCTCGTCCTCGTGCCGACGGCGAAGAACTGAGCTCGGAGCGCCAGAATTCGCGTTGTACGGCGCGTTCGGGTTCCGTACCTTGTCTCCCTCGGTAGGCCGATGATCAGGCTCGACGACTTTCGGATCCGGACGATGCGTCGCGAGGAGCTGTCGTTCGCGCTCGATCTCGCTGCGAAGGAGGGCTGGAATCCGGGTCTGCATGACGCAGAATGCTTCTATCTCGCAGATCCGGACGGATTTTTGATCGGTGAGCTCGGCGGCGAGCGAGTCGGGTGCATCTCTGCCGTCTCGTACGGCGGGCGCTTTGGATTCGTGGGACTCTTCATCGTGCGTCCCGAGTTTCGCGCTCGGGGCTACGGGCGCCGGCTGTTCGAGGCGGCTCTCGAGCGGCTCCGCGGGCAGAACATCGGGTTGGACGGCGTCGTGGCTCAACAGGAGCACTACGCACGTCACGGCTTTCGGCTCGCGTATCGCAACGTCCGCTACCGAGGTCGAGCCGCATCCGTCGAGGTAGACGCCTCGATCGGGCCCGCTACCAGCGTCGATTTCGACGCCATCCGCGCGTTGGATCGCGAGGTCTTCCCCGAACCACGCGAGGCTTTCTTGCGCGCGTGGTTGACGCAACCCGCCTGCCGAGCGTTCGTCGCTCGCGCGGGGCACGACCTCCGCGGGTACGCGGTGATGCGGCGCTGCCGCGAAGGCTGGAAGGTAGGCCCACTCGTCGCGGAGGACGGGCTCACTGCCCGCCGTCTCTATGACGCGGCAAGTTCATCGGCTCCCGAGCGTGACGCGCTCTTCCTCGACCTTCCGGAGTCGAACGCCCGAGCGCTCGTGCTCGCGGCCGAGCTCGAGCTCAGTCCGGTCTTCGAGACCGCGCGCATGTACACCGGTCCCGACCCGGCGGTTCGCCTTCAGAAGCTCTTCGGAGTGACGACGTTCGAGCTCGGGTGACGCGAATAGCGGATGGCTCGACCGAAAGCGCAGAGTCCGTCGGCGGAAGACGTCTTGCTGATCCCGCTTCCGAATGGCTGCTACGCGGCTATCTGGATCATCTTGGTGGAGAGCAACACGTTCACCTTCCTCGTCCTGGACGGCTTCTGGGAGGCTCCTCCCGCGCCTGGAGAGCTCGCGGACGTTTCCGCCATGCCGAGCCCGTTCGGCGCGCAGAACCCGCACTACGAGAACATCTTCAAGGGATGGTTCTCGAAGAAGCCGCCGAAGGACTTCAAAATCGTCGGGCGTCGTCCTTTGACCGATGAGTTCGCGCGCCACACGCGCCCGGAAGGCACGATGGTGTTCCAGAGCGGAAAGCACGTGCAGGACATCCTCTTCAGGCAGTGGCGTTGGTTGAACGACCATGACGCTCTGGTCGCCGAATGGAACGCGTCGGCTCGCGACGCCCAATCCGGACAGGACGCCCGCACGAAGAGCCTGACCCTGGAGAAGATGCTCGAAGAGCGTCCCTTCTCCGATTGGAAGGCACGCTGGCCCGAGTCGGCCTTGCTCGATGCGCGACGCATCTTTCGGAGCGCGACCTCGGACCTGATTGCGCTCGGGGCAGCGGGCGCCGAGGGGCGGCGTTTGGCGATCCTGAGAAGGATCGTGACGGACTTCAACGAGCTCTACGACCGTGAAGGGTGCATCGAGACGGTGGAAGCTCACCAGATCATCGAGCGCATCGAGGAGCTCGCGCACCTCGTCGGACTCTCCAACGACGACGAGCTCATTACGGGCCAGCGCCTCTGGTGAGCCTCCGAGGTCTAGATCGAGAGCTTCGTGAGCTCGACCGTATTGCCGTCGGGATCTTGAACGACCGCCGACGCGGTCCCGTCGTCGTGGACGTACACGACCGTACCGCCGAGCTCGCGGACCGCTGTCACCGCCAGAGTCACGTCGGGCACCGCGAGAGTGAGCCGAATCGGCGTGGCAGGGGCGACTTCGGGCTCGAGCTCGAGCACGCTGTCGTCGAGTCGACCGGAGTAGTGCTCGGCTCCCGCGTCGCTCTTTCCTTTGGTGAAGCGGATCCCGAGAGCCTGATAGAAGCGGCTCGAAAAAGCTGGGTTGCTGCACGGCAAGACGAGCCGAGCCAGCGCTGGAGACGGCGGAAAGAGCCGCTTCTTGGTCCAGATGTCTTCGATGCCCAGACGACGGGCGAAGTTCGGTCTGACTCGGTATTGAAGCTCCGGCTCGTCTCGCTTTTCGAGGAACCCGAGCTCGGTCAGGCGCTCGAGGAGCGCGTAAAGCTCGCTTCCCAAGGGGTGATTGGACCAGTAGACCGGCTTGGCCTCCAGCATGACGGAGGTTTTTGGCATGATGCCGAGCGCTTTGGCGAGCAGGTGCTCCGCGCTGTCGGCGTCCACCCAGTCGCTCAGGCTGGCCGCGAAAGTCATGAACGCTTCGAACGTACCGGCCTCCCTTGGTG
>JAEZYO010000272.1 GCA_023419055.1 Pseudomonadota bacterium
TTCGCTCCCGCGTGATGGACACGGCGCCGCTCAACGCATAGCCGCGCAGCGCCTCGAGCTTCTCGAGCTGGATGGTCACGTGTTCCACCGCGGGATAGATCCCGAGCAGCATCGCCGTGAGCTCCTCGCTCGCCATCTCGATCAGCTGGTACTCGCGGAAATGGAGCAGGTGCACGATCTGCTCGGCGACGATCGAGTAGTCCACCGTGTGGACGATTCTGCCCGTCTTGCCCGCTTCCGAAAGATCGAGCCCGAGCGTGAGATCGATCCGCACGCGCTGCCGACGCCGCCGCTCCGAGGGACGCACGCCCACGATGCAGGAAAGTTCGAGACCGGTGATTCGAATCGAGTCCAACGCGCGGCAACCTAGCGCAAGTCATGCCCTCGCGCAGTGTCCAGGACCCGTCCACCCCGTACGGATCAGTGGGTGACGCGCGGGCGCTCTTCGGGCCGAACGACGAGCAGCGGCCAGGTCGCTGAATCGCGCAGCCAGCTCTCGGTGCCGGTCGGCCGAAAGTCGATGCGGAGCTGGTACGAGCCGGGGCCCGGAGGAGCGGGGAGGCCGAGCGTGCGAGTGCGGTAGCGGGGCGTGGTCGACTTGTGCTGGAACGGCTCGGTCACCGTCTCGAGTCCGTTGCTCTCGATCAGGGCGAACCGAACGTCGAAGCGCTGATCGAGCTCCTCGGCTCGGAGCTCGAAGTAGGCGTGGATCTCGAGCGGCAGGAGCGCGCCCGCCGGCGGCTCCGAGCGGAGCGGGAAATTCAGCTGCTCGACCAGGTTGAACAAGGTGATGTTGTTCGAGTGCTGATCGAGGCTCGATCCGCTGCAAACCGCGAGCAGGTAGCACTTCATGACGGGCGCCGGCGGGGCATAGCACGGGGCGGCGGTCAGACGAACGGAAAGGACTTGCCGGTAGAAAGTCCGATGATCGAGAACGAGCCCGCGAGCAGCACGAAGAGCCCGACGCTCGCTCCGAGCCAGGCGCGGGCCCTCGTCGTCGAGAGCCCCGATGAGGCGGCGAAATCCGAACGGTACAGGCCGAAGCCGAGGTGAAACGAGAGCACGGCCGTTCCGAGGCACTGAAAGGCCGCGACCGCTGGCACCCCGCCCCAGGTGCTCGAG
Source organism: Pseudomonadota bacterium (assembly GCA_023419055.1). The sequence goes on from JAEZYO010000272.1 coordinate 1,123, forward strand.
AGCTCGCGGACGAGCAACGCGTGAACGTCCTCCGGCGCATGCAGGCCGCTCAGTATCGGCCAGCGCAGGCGGATCACGTGATCGCAGAGGAAGAACAACAAGAGCGGGCTCGTCCAGCGCTGGACCCGGTCGAGGGTGGTCGTGGCCCGACGCTCGCCTCGGAGTAGCCGCGCGAGACCATAACCCGAGTGGTAGACGAGCGGCGCGAGGACGAGCAGGACCTCGAGCGATAGCCCGAGCCAGCCGGCGTAGAAGCCGAGGCCCCGTGCGGGCGCGACCGCGTACGCTCCGACGTGGAGCAGCGTGAAGACGGCGAGCGGGACGACCCCGGTGATTCGGAAGATTCGCTCGGCCCGCGCGCGTGACTCGGGGGTGGGGGCGGGCGGCGACATCGGCGCCATCATGGCCGAAGTGCGAAAGAAATGCTCCGGGAGGGTGGAGCCCGGGCGCTCGCCCCGAGGCGCCGCATGGCCTAGAATCGAGCGCGCTCGTGTTGCCCCGCACCAAAAACTGGCTCGTCGCCCTGCTCGTCTCGACGAGCTCGGGTTGCGGCGGGAGCGATGTCGTCGAAGCCAAGCCGCCCGAGGTGCAGAGCACGGCGCGAGAGCGCGAGTATCGCGAGCTCCGGGCGCGCTTCTTCAACGGCAGCGCGGCCGACCGTCTCGCGCTCGAGAAACCGCTCGAGCACTTCGTTCGCCGTCAGCTCTTCGGCGTCAGGGCGCGCGAGGCGGGCCTCTTGCTCGCGTGGATCCACCTCGAGCGAGGTGACACGCGCGCCGCGGCCGAGCTCGTCCAGCGCGCCAAGCTCGGGGGGCCGAACGATTTCGTCACCATCACCGAGGCGGCGCTGCTGTCGCGGACGGGTGAGCCCGAGCGCGCGCTCGGCTTGCTCCAACCCATCACGGGGAAAATCGTCGACCCGGACGAGCGCATGCTCTGCGAGGAGGTGCGGGTGCGCGCGGCGCTCTCCGCCGGGCTCAATCGCCTGGCGATCGGCGCGATGGTGGACTGGCTGGTGCAGGCGCCGCCCGAGCAGTACGAGGGCGTTCGCGCGGCGGTCGAGCGGCTGACGAGCGACGTGCCGTCGGACGATCTGATGCCCGCGCTGAACGCGCTGGAGGAGGCGCTCGCGAGCCAATCGGCGTCCGCGGGGCTCGCGGCCGTGCGCACCTGGCTGAAGAAGGTGCTCTACGGCAAGCTCGAAGCGCGGGCGCTCGCGGCTTCGGACGCTGCGCTCGCGCGCGAGCTCGTCCCGCATGTGCCTTCCGCGTCGCGTAGCAGCGCCGAGTTCGCGGCGCTCTCGCGGCTCGCCGCCCAAGGCTCTTCGGTGCCGCACATCGCGGGCCGCGCGGTGGGCCTCTTCTTGAGCATCGGCAGCCCCACGTCACGGCGTCGCTCGGCCGAGGTGGCGGCCGGGGCCGCGCGCGAGCTCGCGCGAGCGACTCCGCACACCGAGCTCATCGTGCGAGACGACGCCGGCCACGCGGAGCGGGCGCTCAGCGTGCTCGCGAGCCTCGCGAGTGACGGCGCCGGGGTGCTCGTCGCGGGCGTGGACGACGAGTCGGCGGACAAGGCGGCCGAGTTCGCCGACAAAGCGCAGATCCCGCTGCTCTTGCTGCGCGCTCCTCGGGGCGAAGCCGCGCGCCGCTACGCGTTCGTCGTGGGCACCGACGAGGGCGACGAGGCCGACGTGATCGGAGATTTTCTGACGGGAGCAGGCAGGCAGCGCCAGGTCCGCGTGGGTACGGCCGGGATCTCCTGCGACTCGCGCGCGCCCTTCGCCGGGCAGGCGCGCTTTCCGGTCACCGAGTGGAGGAAGCAAGCGATCGACGGCGTGATCGTGCTCGGTGACGCGGCCTGCGCGCGCGACGTCGCGACCGAGCTCGGTCGCGCTCGGCTCGACGTGACCGTGGCGTGCGGCCTCGAGTGCGCCGAGGCTCGGGGTCGAGTCAAGCTGCTCGACGTGGCGCTCTCCGCCGGCACCTTCCCCGCCGGGGCGAGCACGCGCGGCAAGGCGTTCTACGAAGCCCTCGGGCGGGACGCCGCCGCGCTCGCACGCGCCGCCCTCGCGAGCTTTCCGGACCAGCGAGTGATGGATCAGGCCAAGGTGGGCGAGCTCCACGAGCGGGCGCGGACCACCCTCGAAAATGCCGAGGTCGAGCTCTGGACCAGCGAGACGCGGGGCTTCGGTCGCGGCCGCTCGATCGAGCGAAAGCTCGCGGTGATTGACGGCGGGGTAGAACCCGGGCTCAAAGGGGCCGAGTGATCTCGCCGACGACGATAGAGCTTGCCACGCGCCGCGCCACGAACGACCTCGCGCGCCGGCTGGGGCCGTTCTTGAAGCCGTCCGATCTCGTGATTTTGACCGGGCCCCTCGGCGCGGGGAAGACGTTCTTCACCCGGGCGCTCTGCCGGGCCCTCGGCCTGCCCGCAGACTCGCGCGTCCCGAGCCCCACGTTCACGCTCGTCCACGAGCATGATACTGATCCTCCACTGTCGCATGCCGACCTCTACCGCGTCTCGACGCCCGCGCAGGTCCGGGAGCTCGGCCTCGACGCCCAGCGCGACGACGGCCGCGTGCTCGTGGTCGAGTGGGGCGAGCCGTACATCGCGGAGCTCGGGGGTGACGCGCTCGTGCTGACGTTCGGGCTCAACCCTCGCCGCGTCACGCTCAGCGCGACCGGCCGCCGCTCGAGCGAGCTCCTCGCCGAGTTCGAGCGAGAAGGCGGCGGCGGGTGAGCGTCGCGGCCGGCGAAGGGGCGTCGCTGAACGGCGGTCCGCCGAATTTCGTCGCCGCGCTCTTCGAGCCGTTGCTCGCCGCGCTCGACTCCATCGGCAAGGTGCTGATGCTGACCGCGGAGAGCCTGTGGTGGGCGATCCGCCCGCCGTACCGGCCGAGCCAGCTCCTCGGCGCGATGGACTTCATCGGCGTGCAGAGCATCTTCATCGTCTCCCTGACCGGCACCTTCAGCGGGATGGTCCTGGCGCTGCAGACGGTCCACAGCTTGCGCCAGTTCAGCGCCGAGGGCGTGGTCGGTAACATCGTCGCCGTCTCGCTGACGCGCGAGATCAGCCCCGTGTTCGCGGCGCTGATGGTGACCGCGCGCGCGGGGAGCGCCATGGCCGCCGAGCTCGGCAACATGCGCGTCACCGAGCAGATCGACGCGCTCGTCACGATGGGCGTAAGCCCCGTTCAGTACCTGCTCTCGCCGCGCCTGATCGCGAGCATCGCGATGTTGCCGCTGCTCTGCATCCTCTACAGCTGCGTCGGCATGGCGGGCGCGTACGTCGTGGCGGTGAAATGGCTCGGCGTGGACCCCGGCATCTTCATCGCCAACATCGAGAAGTACCTCTCGCTGAGCGATTTCTGGATGGGCGAGATCAAGTCTCTGGTGTTCGGCTTCCTGATCGCGGCAATCTCCTGCGCTCAGGGCTACTACGCGGCGGGCGGCGCCAAGGGCGTCGGTGAGGCGACCACGCGCGCGGTCGTGCAGAGCGCCGTCGCGATTCTGATCGCGAACTACCTCCTCACGAGCTGGCTCACGCAGTCCTAAATCACCTTGTCAGAGACGTTTCCCTTTCAGGATCCCGATCTCCCGCTCGAAGAACGCCTCGACGACCTGATCGGGCGGCTCACCCTCGAGGAGAAGGCGGCTCAGCTGCTGCACCAGGCGCCCGCGGTGCCGCGCCTCGGCTTGCCCGCCCACAACTATTGGAACGAGTGTCTGCACGGCGTCGCGCGCGCCGGGATCGCCACCGTGTTCCCGCAAGCGATCGGGCTCGCGGCCATGTTCGACGCCGGGCGCCTGGAGCGCATCGCCGGCGCCATCTCGGACGAAGCGCGGGCCAAGCACCACGAGGCTCTGCGCCAGGGCGACCGTGGCTACTACAAGGGCCTCACCTTCTGGACGCCCAACATCAACATCTTCCGCGATCCGCGCTGGGGCCGCGGGCACGAGACGTACGGCGAGTGCCCGTACCTCACCGGGCGGCTCGGCGTGGCCTTCTGTCGAGGCCTGCAGGGCGACGATCCGCGCTACCTGAAGCTCGTCGCCACGCCGAAGCACCTGGCTGCGCACAGCGGCCCGGAAGCGCTGCGCCACGGCTTCGACGCCAGCGTCTCGGACAAGGATCTCTACGAGACTTACCTGCCCGCCTTTTTCGAGTGCGTGACCGAGGGCCGCGCCGAGAGCGTGATGGCGGCCTACAACCGCGTGAACGGCGAGCCCTGCGCGGGGAGCCCGCGCCTGCTCGAGCGCATCCTTCGGGGTGAGTGGGGCTTCAGCGGCTACGTCGTCAGTGACTGCTTCGCGATCCAGGATTTTCACGAGAACCACCACGTGACCCGTACGTGGGAAGAGTCGGCGGCGCTCGCGCTCAAGGCAGGGTGCGACCTCAACTGCGGCCGCGCTTACGGTCACCTGCCCGCGGCGGTCGCCCAGGGCTTGCTCGCGGAAGCGGATCTCGACGTCGCGCTCCGGCGTGTCTTCCGCGCGCGCTTCAAGCTCGGCATGTTCGATCCGCCGGAGCCGGTTCCGTTCGCCGCGATTCCGTACGAGGTCAACGACGGCCCCGAGCACGCGGAGCTCGCGCTCGCCGCGGCGCGCGACTCGCTCGTGCTGCTGAAGAACGAGGGCGCTCTGCTCCCGCTCTCACCCGCGCTCGCGAGCATCGCGGTCATCGGCCCGAACGCCCACGACGTGCGCGCCTTGCTCGCGAACTACCACGGCACCCCGTCGCGCAGCGTGACGCCGCTCGAAGGCATCCGCGCGCTGGTCTCCCCGGCGACCAGGGTCTGGTACAGCGAGGGTTGCAAGATCACGGCCACGGAGCTCGATTCCGTCGTGCCGCAGGCGAACTTCTCCGAGGCGCTCGCCATGGCGGCCCGCTCGGAGGTGGTCGTGCTTTGCCTCGGGCTCAACGGCGACGTCGAGGGGGAGCAAGGCGACGCCGCAGGCGACAAGCAGTCCCTGGATCTACCCGGCTTGCAGCAGCGGCTGCTCGAGGCGGTCGTCGCCGTCGGCAAGCCGACGATCTTGGTGCTCGTGAGCGGGAGCGCGCTCGGGATCACGTGGGCCGCGGAGCACGTGCCGGCCATCGTTCAATGCTTCTATCCGGGGCAGGCCGGGGGCCAGGCGCTCGCCGAGGCGTTGTTCGGGCGCTTCTCTCCGGGCGGGCGGCTCCCCATCACCTTTCCGCGCAGCATCGAAGATCTGCCGAGCTTCACCGACTACGCGATGCGCGGTCGCACCTATCGCTACCTCGAGGTGGAGCCGCTCTTTCCGTTCGGGTTCGGTCTCAGCTACACGAGCTTCGAGTACGCCGACCTCGAGCTCGACCGCGAGCGACCGGAGGTCGGAGAGTCCGTCACGCTCTCGGTGAGGGTCACCAACACGGGGTCCGTCCCGGGCGACGAGGTCGTCCAGCTCTACCTCCAAGATCTCGAAGCCTCGGTCAGCGTACCCGCCCGCAGCTTGCGGGGTTTCGAGCGTATCAGGCTCGCCACGGGTGAAAGTCGGCGAGTGACCTTCACCCTCTCCCCGCGTGACTTCTCCCTGATCGACGCGCGCGGCCGCCGCGTGCTCGAGCC
>JAEZYO010000957.1 GCA_023419055.1 Pseudomonadota bacterium
AGCGTGTAGACGAGGTAGGTCGCGACCGTCGCGGTGGCCGTGGCGAAGAGCGCCACGTCGAGGCCCCGCTTGCTGTACGACTCGAGGGCGGCGCGCTGGGCGGCCGCCTGGTTTCGCGCGGCGGCGAGCTCGTGACGGCGCTTTCCGAAGCCGAGGAACAGCGCGAGCAGCGCGGTGCAGAGGAGGAGGTACTTCGAAACCTGGATGTGGGTCGCGAAGCCGCCGGCCACCACGCGCAGCACGAAGCCCGCGGCGATGCAGCACACGTCCACGTAAGCGACGTGCTTCAGCTTGAAGGAGTACGCGACGTTGAGCGCGAAGTAGGTCGCCACGACGGCCAGGAACCCGAAGCCCAACAACGCGGCGCCGCCGAACCCGACGAGCAGCAGCACGGCGAGCAGGATGCGAGCCCAGCTCACCGGGACGCGCCCCGAGGCTATCGGCCGCGCGCGCTTCACCGGGTGGACGCGATCGGCCTCGATGTCCGCGATGTCGTTGATCGTGTAGACGGCGCCGGCGAGGAGACAGAACACCGCAAAGGCCGCGGTGGCTTGCGAAAGGACCTGCCACGCGAAGATCTCCTTCGCGAACACGACCGGCGCGAGCACGAAGACGTTCTTCACCCACTGGTGGGGGCGGATGGTCTTGAGGACCCCACCGAGCCGCCAGAACAACCCCTCACCCTGGGGTGGCGGCAGCGAGCTCGGCGAAAGGCTGCCCTTCGCTCCGCTCGGCGTCGTCTCGTCTGAGCTCGCGTCGGAGGGCGAGCTCGTGTCGTTCGGCTGCAAAGCAAGGGGCATGGGAGGGTATCGAGCCCGGACCTTAGTCCGAGCGAGCAAGAAAACAACCGGATCTCTTCATTCTTTCGCCCCTAGTCGCGGGGACGGCTGGGGGGCGTCCCGCCGCTTGCAATGGTACTGTCGGCCCGGGCCGCGGCGCGACCTCGCCCCCGGCTTGACACCAGAGCGAAACCGCCGATGAAAGCCGCCGTATCCCCCGAAGCCGCGCGACAGCGGCACGACGCGCTCGTGCGTGAAATCCGCGTGCACGATTACCGCTACCACGTCCTCGACGACCCGATCATTTCCGACCGGGAGTACGACGCGCTCTACTCCGAGCTGAAGGAGCTCGAGCAGAGCCACCCGGAGCTCTCGAGCGAAGATTCGCCCACGCGGCGGGTGGGCCACGAGCCGCGCGGCGAGCTCAAGAACGTGCCGCACGTGGTGCCGATGATGTCGCTCGACAACACCTACAACCTGGACGAGCTCTCCGAGTTCTTGCGCCGGGTGGAGGGTGGGCTACCCGAGGGTCAACACGCGTGTTTTTGCGTCGAGCCCAAGCTCGACGGCGCGAGCATCGAGGTCCTCTACCGAGACGGCAAGCTCGTCCAGGGCTCGACGCGCGGCGACGGCGTGACCGGCGAAGAGATCACGACCAACCTGCGGACGATCCGTTCCCTGCCGCTCACCATCGACTACAAGGGTCCGCTCACGCTGCGCGCCGAGGTGGTGATCTTCCGGCGCGACCTCGAGCGCATCAACGTCGAGCGCGTCGCCGCGGGGGAGCCCCCGTTCGCCAACCCTCGCAATGCCGCCTCGGGGAGCCTGCGCATGCTGGACCCTCGCGTGGTCGCGAAGCGCGGGCTCCGGGCCGTCGTGTGGCAGGTCGTGGAGGGGCCCGATCTCGGGGTCTCGCACTCGGCCGCGCTCGACCGCCTGAGTGAGCTCGGCTTGCCGACGCACCGAAAACACCGGCGCTGCGAGAGCTTCGAGGAGCTCAAGGCGCGCATCGCCGAGCTCGAGATCGAGCGCACCGGCTATCCGTACGAGACCGACGGCGCGGTGATCAAGGTCGACGACTTCAAACAGCAGGCGATCCTCGGCGCGACGGCGAAATTTCCGCGCTGGGCCATCGCTTACAAGTTCAGCGCGGAGCGCGCCAGCACGCGCGTGAAATCCATCGAGATCGGCGTGGGCCGCACCGGCGCGCTCACGCCGGTCGCCGAGCTCGAGCCGGTCCAGCTCGCCGGCACCGTGGTCTCGCGCGCGTCGCTCCACAACGAGCAGATCTTGAGGCAGCTCGACGTGCGCATCGGCGACCTGGTGTCGATCGAGAAGGCGGGCGAAATCATCCCTCAGGTGATCGCCGTGGACCCCTCGGTCCGCACGGGCAGCGAAGAGCCGTGGATAATGCCCGATCGCTGCCCCGTCTGCGGCACCGAGGTGGAGCGCATCCCGGACGAGGTCGTGGTGCGCTGCCCGAACGTGCGCTGCCCGGCGCGCGTGAAGGGCGCCATCTTCCACTTCACGCGCCGCTTCGCGATGGACATCGATCGACTCGGCGAGTCGCTGATCGAGCAGCTCGTGGAGACCGGGCTGGTCAAGGACGTCGCGGATCTCTACGACCTCACGACCGAGCAGCTGGTCGAGCTCGAGCGCATGGGAAAGAAGAGCGCCGACAACGTGATCGTCTCGATCACCCGCTCGAAAGAGCGCTCGCTCGATCGGCTGATCACCGGTCTCGGCGTGGACGGCATCGGCCAGGTCGCCGCGCGCCAACTCGCCGAAGCCGCGGGCTCTTTGCCCGAGCTGCTCGCCTGGGACGAGGCCGCCATCGGCGAGCGCGTCGGTCACATCGCGGGCTTCGGCCCCAAGATGATCGAGAGCGTGCGCGCCTACCTCACGAGCGAGGCGGGCAGGAGCTTGCTCCAGAAGCTCGCAGACCGCTCGGTGTCGACTCCGCAGCCACGCGCCGCCGTCGCCAAAGAGGGCCCGCTCACCGGGAAATCGTTCTGCGTGACGGGTGTCTTGTCACGAAAACGCGAAGAGGTGCACGAGCTCATCCGCAACGCCGGCGGCGAGGTTCACGACAAGGTGAGGAAGGGCACGACCTACCTCGTCGCGGGGGAGAAGGTCGGCAAGGCCAAGCTCGACGGCGCCAAGAAGTTCGGCGCCGAGGTCATCGACGAGGCCAAGCTCGACCTCTTGCTCAGTGGTAAGTGAAGGTAGCGAGCAAGGCGGGCGCGACCGTATTCCAGCTCACGTCGTTGAGCGAGAGCGGCGCATACGCCATGCGAAACATGGGGCCGATGCTCCACTCGTTTCCGACCCAGAAGTCGTAGCCCACACCGAGCGCCATCACGAGGCCCGTGGGGTCGCTGCCTCCCGACTTGCCGTCGACCGACGCTTCGAGGCCGCCCCACCCGACGAACGGCTGGAAGTGCAGCCCCTCGCGCGGGTTCGGGTAGATGTCGGCGAACACGCCGATGCCG
>JAEZYO010000318.1 GCA_023419055.1 Pseudomonadota bacterium
CACCAAGGCCTGGGACTCGGTGCGCGCGCTCTACGCGAAGGAGCCGGAGGCCGCGCGCCACGGGCTCACCGCCTCGGATTTTTCGTTCAACGTCGAGGGCGGCCGCTGCGAATCCTGCAACGGCGAAGGCTTCGAGACGGTCGAGATGCAGTTCCTCGCGGACGTGCGCCTCGTCTGCCCGGTCTGCCGCGGCAAGCGCTTTCAGGAGCGCGTGCTCTCCGTCAAGCGCGCCGGCGTGAGCATCGCAGAGGTGCTCGAGGCGACCGTCGATCGCGCGCTCGAGCTCTTCGCGTCAGAGCCCGCGATCCAGCGCGCGCTCGGGCCGCTTTCCCAGCTCGGGCTCGGTTACCTCACGCTAGGTCAGCCGCTCTCCACGCTCTCCGGCGGCGAGGCGCAGCGCCTGAAGCTTGCCCGCGCGCTCTCGGAGAACCACGTCGGCGCGCTCTTCGTCCTCGATGAACCGAGCGCCGGCTTGCACGCGGACGAGGTCGAGAAGCTCCTCGACGCGCTCGATGTGCTCATCGACACCGGCAGCAGCGTGATCGTGGTCGAGCACGATCTCGACGTGATCCGGAGCGCGGATTGGGTGATCGATCTCGGCCCGGGTGCGGGCTCGGACGGCGGAGTCGTCGTGGCCGAGGGAACGCCGGAGAGCGTCGCCAAGTCGGATAGTCGCACCGGACGCGCCTTGCGCGGCGACCTTGACGTCGCCGTTCCCGAGCGACGCAAGAAGGACAAGGGGCACGCCGCCGAGAAGGCCGAGCTCGCGGTCACCGCTGCGCGCGAGCACAACCTGCGCGACGTGAGCGTCGCGATCCCACACGGCGCGCTCAGCGTCGTCACCGGGCCGAGCGGCTCGGGCAAGAGCACGCTCGCGTTCGACGTGGTGTTCGCGGAGGGCCAACGCCGCTTCCTCGAGACGCTGACACCTTACGCGCGGCAGTTCTTGCCGACCATGCCGCGACCCGACGTGGACTCGGTGACGGGGGTGCCTCCCTCCATTGCCTTGGAGCAGCGCACCGCCCGCGCGGGAGGCAAGTCGACGGTCGCTACCGTGACCGAGGTCGCGCACTACGTACGGCTCCTCTACGCGAAGCTCGGCGTCGCGCACTGCCCCGAGCACGATCGACCGATTTCACGCCAGCACTCGGACGAGCTCTTCTCCCAGGTGCAGAAGGTCAAGGGACAGCGAGCCCTGCTCGCGCCGGTGGTGAAGGCGCGCAAGGGCACCTACCTCGACGTGTTCACCGCCGCGGCTCGCGAGGGCATCGAGCGCGCCTACTGCGACGGCAAGCTGGTCTCGACGGACGACCCGCCGAAGCTCTCGCGCAACCAGGAGCACACCATCGATCTCCTGATCCACGCCGGCAAGGACGCTCGCGCCTTCGATCAAGCGGAGCTCGAGCGCGCGCTCCGCTGGGGCGAGGGGGAGCTCAAGCTGCGCTCGGCGAGCGGCGAAGAGCAGCTGTTCTCGCTCTCGAGCGCGTGCCCGGTGTGCGGCTTCTCGGTGCCCGAGCTCGATCCGCGCTTCTTCTCCTTCAACACCAAGCAGGGCCGCTGCGAGCGCTGCGAGGGCGAAGGCACGATCGAGAAGGCAGCTTCGGCGAGGAAGACCAAGAAAAAGCGCGGCAGGCCCGCCGCCGAAGCTCCCGAGCCCGTGCGCGTCCCCTGCCCATCTTGTGACGGCTCCCGCCTCTCCCCGATCCCGCGGAACGTGCGGGTTCAGGGCGAGCGCTACCACGAGCTCGTGAACCGCAGCGTGCGCTCCGCGCTCGAGCGCGTGAAGAAGCTCTCGTTCGAGGGCTCGTCGAAGAAGATCGCCGAGCCGGTGCTCGCCGAGCTCCTGCGCAGGCTCACCTTCCTCGACGACGTCGGGCTCGAGTACCTCTCGCTGCATCGCGCAGCCCACACGCTTTCGGGCGGCGAGATGCAGCGCCTGCGCCTCGCGGCGCAGCTCGGCGCGGGGCTCACCGGCGCGCTCTACGTGCTCGACGAACCCACCATTGGCCTCCACCCGCGCGACACCGGGCGACTGCTCGGCAACCTGAAGAAGCTCGTCGACCTGGGCTCCACCGTGCTCGTCGTGGAACACGACTCGGACACGATCCGCGCCGCCGATCACCTGATCGATCTCGGACCGGGCGGCGGTTCCCACGGCGGGCGCGTGGTGGCGGAAGGGCCACCCGCCCGGGTGCTCGCTCAAAAGGTGTCTCCCACCGGGCGCGCCTTCGCGGAACCCGCTCCCTTGCGCGAACCGCTCGCCATCGCGAAGGGCCACCCGGAGCTCGTGCTGCGCGGCGCGCGCCGCAACAACCTGAAGTCCGTCGACGTGGCGGTCCCGCTCGGCCGCTTCACGGTCGTGGCCGGAGTGAGCGGCTCCGGCAAGAGCACGCTGGTGCGCCAGGTGCTCTTACCCGCGCTGCGGGAGAAGCTCGGTCTCGTCACGCCGGCGCCGGGCCCCTTCGACGATATCGACGGGTTCGCCGGGCTCGAGCGCGCAATCGCCGTCGACCAATCGCCCATCGGGCGCACGCCGCGCTCCGTTCCCGCGACGTTCCTCGGCATCTGGGATCAGATCCGCGCCCTGTACGCCTCCACCAACGAGGCGAACATGGCGGGCTTCAAGGCCACGCGCTTCTCCTTCAACTCGAACGGCGGCGGGCGCTGCGCGACCTGCGAGGGACAGGGTGTCATCACCCATGAGATGGCGTTCCTCCCCGACGTGGTCACGCCCTGCCCCGCCTGCAACGGGCAGCGCTTCGACCCCTCGACGCTCGAGATCAAGTACCGCGGTCTCAGCATCGGTGAGGTGCTCGGCCTCACCGCGGAGCAGGCCGCCGAGTTCTTCGAGCATCATCCCGCGGTCGCGGCCCCGCTCCGCACCTTGGCCGATCTCGGCGCGGGCTACATCACGCTCGGCCAGGGCTCGCACACCCTCTCGGGTGGTGAGGCGCAGCGCCTGAAGCTCGCCTGCGAGCTCACGGCCGGGAGGCGCCACGGAAAGACGCTCTACGTCCTCGACGAGCCGACGACGGGCCTGCACCTCTCCGACGTCGCGAAGCTCGTCACGGTGCTCGGCAGGCTGGTGGAGCGCGGCGACACCCTGGTCGTCATCGAACATCACCCTCAGGTGATGGCAGGCGCCGATTTCCTGATCGAGCTCGGCCCCGGTGGCGGAGAAGCGGGCGGCAAGATCGTGGCTGCAGCAGCGCCTCGCAGCGTCGCACGAGGGAAGACGCCGACGGCGTCCGTGCTGCGCGACGCCTTCGCGGAGGTAGAGCGTCCGAAGCGAGCACGCGCCGGCCTTTCTCCGTCCTGACTAGAAAATCGCGCGTCCAGGACCCCGGCTCGCCGGCCCGCGTGTGCCCG
>JAEZYO010000343.1 GCA_023419055.1 Pseudomonadota bacterium
GGCGGCAACCTGTTCGCCATCCCGGCGAAGGCCCAAGGAGCCAGGACGCGCCTCATCGGGCTTACCTGGATCGACGAGGCGCAGTCCATCCTCGTCCGCAAGGACTCGGACATTCGCTCTCCCGAGCAGCTCAAGGGCAGGAGGCTAGCGCTCCCCGCTTACCGCACCGCGGACATCCTCGAGAACAAGCGCGGGCGCAGCATCGCGCGCCACCAGAGCGTGGCCGGCTACAAGGGCGCGCTCGCGTCGGTTGGCCTCACGCTCGACGACGTCACGCTGGTCGAGGTCGGCGCCGGAGACGCCGATCGCGCGGGCGCCGGAGGATTTTCGCAGAGCTACGAGCCTCTGCAAAAGGGCCAGGTCGACGCCATCTTCGTGAAGGGCGCGGCGGCTCAGGACGCGGCCAGGAAGTTCGGCTTCGACGTGGGCATCGATCTCGATCGCCTGCCGGAGAAGCGCTTTCGCGTGAACAACGGGACCCCGCGGCCGATCACCGTGCACGAGGACTTCCTCGAGAACCATTTCGACCTCCTGGTTCGCTTCCTGAAGCAGACGCTGCGCGCGGCGGAGTGGGCGAAGACGCACCTGAAGGAGGTCTCCGAGATCCTCGAGAGCGAGACCGGCGCCAGCGCCGTGGGCGTCGCTGCCGCCTATCGCAACGGGTTCCACCTCTCGCTCGCGCCCGATCTCTCGGACGAGCGCGTCGAGCTCTTCCGCCAGCAGAAGACGTTCACGCTGAACTACGGGATCCTGGATCGCGACTTCGACTTCGACGCCTGGATCGACCGCCGTCCGCTCGAAGAGGCGCGGCGCTCACTCTCCGCCGTGCGCGCGGCCTGAGCCCACCTTGCACGAGAATTGGAGAACGCGAAAAATGGCTCGACGCAAGCGACAGCTCAGCTTGTCCGTGTTCGTTCAGCAGTACGGCACCCACGGTCACGCCTGGCGCAGACCTGGAGTGGAGCCGGGAGGCAAGCCCAGCCTCGAGCGCTGGGCCAGCATCGTGCGCACGCTCGAGCGCGGGAAGTTCGATTTCGCGTTCTTCGCCGATTTCGTCGGCAACGGGGGTGACGACACCGAGAACATCGGTCGTCGCCCCCGCGGCGGCGGCTTCGAGCCGCTCACGCTGGTGGGAGCGCTCGCGACGCTCACCCGGCGCATCGGCCTCGTCGCCACCGTGAACACGAACTTCAACGAGCCGTACAACCTGGCGCGCCGCCTCGCCTCGCTCGATCATCTGACGGGCGGGCGCGCAGGTTGGAACATCGTCTCCTCGCTCTCGGAGGGAGCGATCAAGAGCTTCGGCGTGAAGGACGGGCTCGATCACGACGGGCGCTACGAGCGCGCGTCGGAGTTCGTGGACGTGGCGAAGAAGCTCTGGGACAGCTATGACGACGACGCGTTCGATCACGCGAACCAGGAGACCGGTCAGTTCCTGGACCCTGCGAGCGTCCACCCCGTGCGCCACCGCGGCAAGCACTTCCAGGTGGACGCGCTGCTCGACATCGCGCGCCCGATCCAGGGTTACCCCGTGTTCTTCCAAGCGGGGAACTCGGACACCGGTCGCGAGTTCGCCGCGCGGCACGCGGAGGTGATCTACGCGGCGGCGCAGACCTTGGAAGAGGCGAAGGCCTTCTACTCCGACGTGAAGGGACGTCTCGCGAAGTACGGGCGCGAACCAGACGACCTCAAGGTCACGCCGGGGCTCTTCTATCACATCGGTCGAACTCGCCAGGAGGCGCAGGAGAAGTACGAATCGTTCCGCGACGCGGTCGATCTCTCCGGGAGAAAGCAGCTGTTCGGCGTGGACGTCTCGGCCTATCCGCTCGACGGTCCGCTGCCGCCTCACCTGCCGGAGCCCGTGAACGGTCGCGGGCGCTTTCGTCAGCTCAACGCGCTCGCGCAGCGCGAGAACCTGAGCATCCGCGAGCTCTTCCTGCGCTTCAGCGCGGTCCAGGGGCACCGCATCGTGGTCGGTACGCCCGTGGACATCGCCGATCAGCTCGAGGATTGGTTCGTGAACGAGGGCGCAGACGGCTTCAATTTGAAGCCCTCGCTCATCCCGGACTCGCTCGACGACTTCGTCGACCTCGTAGTCCCCGAGCTCCAGAAGCGCGGCATCTTCCGCACGGAGTACGAGGGCACGACGCTCCGCGAGCACCTCGGGCTCAGACGACCCCTGAGCCCCGGCTCCGCGAGCCGCAAGGTTTCAAGCGCCGTCTAGAAGCAGTAGCGCGCGCCGGCGGGGCGATCGTCACAGACCGCCCCGCTCGAGCAATCATCGTTCGTGACGCAGGGCCTCAGACAGAAGGGTTCGAGCGTCTGCCCGTCGTAGTCGCGGATGCCGTCCACGCAGACGGCGTCGGCGGGGCAGTCATCGTCGGTCTTGCAAGAGGTGGTGCACACCTTGCGCTCGTAGGCGAAGTCGGATTTGCACGTTTGCTCGACGTCGCAGTCGCCTGCGCTCGAGCAGCGCTTACCGATGCTCGAAACGGTCATGCCGCGCTTTTCCGTCTCCGAGCTCTCCCCGGAGCACGCACACGCCGTTACCGACAGCGCTGCCAGCGCACCTAGCCAAAGTGTGCCAAGTCCCGCACCAAGAGCCCTGAAATCCCGAACATTTCCACCCGACTCACGCATGAGCTCCGCTCGTTGCAGGAATCGAGCCGCCGAGATCAGCCGAAGAGTCCCCAGAACTTCTTCGGCTTGTCCGGCGCCTGACCGCTCGCCAAGAGCTCGGCGAGCCGCGTCGGGGTGAGGATGATTTTGAAGTTCACGGGACCTTGGGCGGTCGCGGCGATGAACGGGAGATCGAGCTCGTACTCCGGGCGGAGCCGAAGCTGCTCGAGCGCATCGAGGTAGCCGACCACGAGCCGGGGCAGCGCGGTCGGCGCGCTCTCGATCTTCACCCGACTCTCGCGCTCGAGCTCACGCGCTAGACCGCGCACCACGTCGGTGAGCGTGTCCGGATCGCACACGGCCGCGAGGTGCTGTCGCGCGGCAGCGCGGAACGCGGCGAACGGATCGAGACCCTGGCTCAGTGCAGCCTGGTAAGAGTGATGAAACGCGTCGAGCTCGACCTTCAGACGGCGCTTGAGATCGAGCCACGAGGGTTCGTCCGGGGAAGCCGCGGCGACGCTACCGCCGTCGAGGCTGGAGGTCGCCTGACAGAACGCGCAGGTGACGTAGCGATCGGATGCGGCGGGTTTCGGCAGCGGCGCGCCGCAACGTGCGCAGATCAGCACTCTCGACATGGAGCAAAACGGTCGAACGAAGGCGCCGGCGCGTCAATCGATTGTCCGATGCGTGGTGCGAGCGCGCTGCAGCGCCCAGCGGCCTACTGAGTGTCGCTCCAGCAGCAGCGAATGATCTGGCTGTTGCCGGCCCATTCCTGCGGCTCGTCGCACGTATCGTCGACGAAGGTGTCAGCACCGGTAAGCTGCATGCACTGAGAGCCCTGGCCGAGGCCCAGCCGCGCCAGGTGTCGCCGTTGCAAGCTGCCGCCGCACACGTCTCACCAATGCTGGCGCAGGCTTCGCTGCAGGTCTCGAAGCCGTCATCCTCGACGAAGCTGATGGTTCCGCCGGATTGGTCCGACCCGCCCGTCGCCGAACCGCCTGCGTTCGTACCGCCAGCGCTGTTTCCGCCGGTGTTGTTGCTTCCAGCAGCGTTGCCGCTCCCGCCAGCGTTTTTGCCGCCAGCGTTCTTGCTACCTCCGGCGTTGCCGCTTCCATCAGTCCCGGACGCTCCGCCGGAGCTCAGTGCGACACAGCGGTCGCTCCGGCACTCGAGCCCGGGGTCGCAGGTGGAGTTGCCGTAACAGCTGCACCCCTCAGCGC
>JAEZYO010000378.1 GCA_023419055.1 Pseudomonadota bacterium
GGGCAAGTCTCTCCGAGTCGTTCGAGGCGAGCCCGAGCGACCAGCGCGGAGAAGCTCAGCGGTTGCTCGTCGATCGCCTCCCGGAACAACTTGATCGCCGCGTCGCGCTCACCGGCTCCGGCTCGAGCCGCCCCCTCGAGCTCGAGCAAGCGGCTCTTCTCGCGGGAGTCGCGCGCCGAGCTGCGCAAAGCGGCCAGCGCGCGCGCGGCCTCAGCGAAGCGCCCCGCGGCGAGCAGGGCCGTGGCGCGCTCCGAGCCCGCTTCCTTCCCGTAGCGAGCGCGCTTGCCGAACTTGGCGAGGTAGCCCTCGTACGCCTTGATCGCCTCCGCGAAGCGGCCGCCCGCGTAGTAGGTCTTGCCCGTGAGGTACGTCGCCGTCTCGGCCCAGCTGCTCTTCGGGTAGGTACGGGCGAGCTCGCCGTACAGACGGATGGCGCGATCATCGTCGTGAGCGCGCGCGTGAGCGCGAGCCGCGTAGAAGCTTGCCTTGGCGGGGTCAGGCGCCCCTTCTTTGGCCGCGGTCGTCAGGAGGTCGGCGGCGCGCGTGTAGTCGCGGCGCGCGTGGTAGAGCGCGAGGCCGCGCGCGAGCGCCACCTTGGCTCGACCGAGCGGGGGGCCCGGCGTGGCGCCGAGCTTCTGGATCTCCGCCTCGACCGCGTCGACGAGCCCGGCGTCCGCGAAGGTGAAGAGGCGGTCTGCGCGTTCGTTCTTGGTGAGGGCGCGCTTCGGCATCAACGTGGCGAGCCGCAGGTCGGCGTCGACAGCCGCGCGGCTGCGCGGTGCTTCGAGCGCGAGCCAGCGCAGATCGATGGCGGCGAGCGCCTTGTTGCCTTGAGCCTCGAGGAAGCTCGCCCGCTCCGAGTGCACCCGCGCCACGAGCTCTCGTGCACGCGAGCCTGCGCGCTCCGCCGCGACCAGGGCTCGGTCGAAATGGGCCCGCGCCTTCTCGGGTTCTCCGGCTCGCGCGTACGCGATCGCCGCGTTCAGGAGCGACTCCGGATCCTTCTGCGTCGAGAAGTAAGACGCCGCCGACGCGTGCGGGCCGACCACGAGCTCCGCCTCGGCGCGGGCGCGCCGAACGCGCTCCGCGAGCTCGGGCAGCTGACTCTCGAGCCCCTCGAGGAGCTTTTGCGCGAGCGCGTGATCGGCGAGCTCGAGCGCGGCCCTGGCGCGGGCGTAGCGAAGATCGGCGCGCTTGCGAAGCTCGGGCGACAGGGCGTCGATGCTCTTCGCGGCTCCCGCCCAGTCTTCACGGCGCAACGCCTCGACCCAGGCGTTCGTGTTGACGGCCTTCGCCGCTGCGGCGGCCGCAGACGAAGCGGGGCTCGCTGCGCTGGGAAGCTCGGAAGCCTGTGCGCTCTTCACCAGCGAGGGGCCACGGGCGCCGCCCTCCGCGGCGCTGCCGTTACAAGCAGCCAGCCCGGCGAGCAGGAGAGCGAACGAGAGCGGCCGCTTCACCCGTCTGTTGGTAACATCGGAGGGCGGGTCTCGCAAAAATACGGCGCCTACCAGCCGAAACGGTACTCGCCGCGAAAAAACAACAAAGTGACGTTCGTGCCTTCATCGAGGAGAAAATCCTCTCTGAAGCTCGCACCCAGCCCGACGCTCCGCGTCAGAGCGTAGTCGACACCCGCCGTCACTCCACCGTAGAACGAGGACTCGGGGAGCCCCGCGAGCGGGAGCGGGCTCGGCGTGGCGAGGTAGTAGCCCCCCGTCACCCCCGCCCAGGGCACCCACTGGATGATGTCGATCTTGTAGACGAGCCCGAGCGCCCCGGAGAAAAGCTGCAGGCTGTCACCCTGCTCGATGCCGTGCCGCGACCCCGCGAGCTCCAACCGCACGTCGAACACGTCGGAGATCCCGTACGCTGCGTAGAGCTCGAGGGCGGGGCCGAGCTCGTAGTCACCGGACGGAATGGCTGCCCCCACGCCACCGCCGAGGTGCCACTCCCGCTCGAAGGCCTGAGCCGAATCGGGGAGCAGCACCAGAGCCGGAAGGACGAGCGCGGGGCCAAGCCAGGTTCGATAGAGCGGGCGAATCATGAACTATTGCCGGAACGCGCTCGGGGCGGCGCGATTACAGCATGTTCATGGGATCCACGTCGATCGCCATGCGCACGCGCCGGTCAGCGCCCGTTCGGAGCACTGCGAGGAGTGTCTTCCGCAGAGGGCCTCGATCCTGTGCCCGAACCAAGAAGCGGTAGCGGAACCGGCTACGGAGCCTGACTATCGGGGCGGGCGCTGGCCCGACGATTTGCACGCCGGGCTCCGCCGCGCGCACCGCGACGCGGGCCAGGCGCTCCGACTCCGTTCGTGCGAGCGCCTCGTCGAGCGCATCGAAGCGCACCAGGGCGAGCCTCGAGAACGGAGGATTCGAGAGCTCCCGGCGAACCTCGAGCTCGGCCTGAATGAAGCCGCGCACGTCGTGCTGCTGCGCGAAGCGGATCGCCGGGTGTCCAGGTTGGCGCGTCTGGATCAGCACGCGGCCTGGTCGCTCCGCTCGCCCCGCGCGCCCGGCGACCTGGACCAGCAGGTGGAAGCTGCGCTCGGCCGCCCGAAAATCCGGCATGGAGAGCGCCGCGTCCGCGTTGAGCACGCCGACCAGCGTGACGTTCGGCAAGTCGTGACCCTTGGTGACCATCTGCGTCCCGACGAGGATATCCACCTCGCCCCGGCGCATGCGATCCATCACCTTCTCGCTCTTCGCGCCGGCCGCCACGTCCCGATCCAGGCGCGCGACGCGCGCGTTCGGGAAGATCGCGCCGAGCACGCTCTCGATGCGCTCGGTCCCGGCCCCCTCCTCGGCGAGGCGCGGGCTCTTGCACGCCGCGCAGCCTTCCCGCGCGCTCCGGGCGAAATCGCAGTAGTGACACGAGAGCCGCTCGCCTCCGGAGCGATGCAGCGTGAGCGCGACCGAGCAGTTCGGACACTCGGCGATGGCGCCGCACTCGTCGCAGAGGAGGCTCGGGGCGAAGCCGCGCCGATTCAAGAACAAGATCGACTGCTCCTTCGCGGCGAGCGTCCGCTCGAGCTCGCGATAGAGGTTCACGCTGAGCAGGCGCTCCCCCCCCGGCCCCGCCCCGACTCGGCGAAGGTCCACGATCTCCACCGCGGGCAGTGAGCTCACCGAGCGCGCGCGCGCGGGCAAGCGCAGCTCCTCGAGCTTGCCCTGTTCGACGAGCGCCACGCTCGAGAGAGAAGGAGTCGCCGAACCGAGCACGCAGACTGCGCCAGCGCGGTGAGCGCGCAGGAGCGCCATGTCTCGAGCGTGGTAGCGGACCCCGTCCTCTTGCTTGAAGGAGCCGTCGTGCTCCTCGTCGATGCAGACCAAGCCGAGATCTTCTACGGGCGCGAACAAGGCGGAGCGCGCGCCCACCGCGATTTTCACCTCGCCGCGGCGAAGCGATCGCCACATCGCGTGACGCTCTCGCTCGCTCAGGCCGCTGTGCAACACGGCGATGCGCTCGCCCAGTCGAGCTCGAAAGCGCCCCACGAGCTGCGGCGTGAGCGCGATCTCGGGCACGAGCACGATGGCACCCCGACCGAGCTCGAGCGAGCGCTGCACCGCGCGTAGGTACACCTCCGTCTTCCCCGACGCCGTCACTCCGTCGAGCAAGAAACCTCTCGGCTCTCGACGATCGAGGCAGCCCACGATGGCCGCTACCGCAGCGCTCTGAGCCGGCGTGAGCTCGGGAGGCACGTCGCGAGCCACCGGCTCCCGATACGGGTCGACCGCGACCTCGACGCGCTCCACGGCGACGAGCCCTAGCGACTCGAGCTTCTCCACGATGGAGCGCGCCGTCGAGAACGACTTCGTCAGCTCGGAAAGCGTCGTCGGCCCCGCTTCTCTCAGCTGCTCGAGCAGCGCTGGCGCCTTGCCGCGCAGCTTCTCGCTCGGCTCGACCTCCAGAGCGCGCACCGTTTGAACCAGCCGCCCCACCACCTTGCCCGGCAGCGCCGCCTCGAGCTCGAGGTTCTCGGCTGCGCTGCGCTCCACCGCCGGCAGCGCCAGCTGCATCACCTCACCCAGCGGGCAGAGATAGTAGCGAGAGAGCTCGAGCAAGAAATCGAGCAGCTCTTCCGGCACTACCGGCTCGCTGTCGACCACGGCCGAGAGCGGCTTCAGCTTGTCAAGCGGCACGTCGGGCTCACGCTCCGCGACGTCGAGCACCACCCCGAGCACGCGGCGGCGGCCGAACTCGCACAGCACCCGCGCCCCCCGCCTCACCCGAGGCGCCAGCGCCTCGGTCACGGAGTAGCTGAAGGCCTGTCCGAGCGGCACGGGCACCGCCACGCGCGCGAGCAGCACCTTCACCCCTTGAAGTAGAGCGTGAGCGTCACGCCCAACACGAACAAGAGGAGCAGCAAGAACCAGAGCAGCGCGTCGCCGCCCCTCGCGCTCGTGCTCCTCTTCCGCGGCCCGCTCTTCACCATCGCCTCGAGCGACGGAGGCGGAGGCTCGAGCGGCGGCACCGCCACCGAATGTGGCGCGTCCTCTCGCGAGGCCGGCGGAGGCGGCAACACGCCGCCCTTGCGCGGATTCTGCGAGCTGTGCTCCGACATGCCTTCCGACAAGTTTCCCGGAGCTGCCATGAAGGTCAAGGCTTCTCCCCCTTCCGGCGCCCGATCGCCCGCGGTTCCACCCCACCTGCCCCGCGCGCCCGCTCGCCAAACGCGTCGATCGGCGGAAATCGCAGCCTGCGGCGCGGAAGTCGACAGTCGATAGTCGATAGGTCGCCGAGCCTGACGCCACAGCGCTTCAGCTCGCCCGCTCCTCCGCTCGCCGCGACAGGACTCAAAGTCGATAGTCCATAGTCGATAGGGCCACCGCCCGCCCGGAAACCACCTCTCAGCTCGCCCGCTTCTCCGCACGCCGCGACAGGGCTCAAAGTCGATAGTCCATAGTCGAT
>JAEZYO010000387.1 GCA_023419055.1 Pseudomonadota bacterium
GTCCCCGAGGTCGTGGTCGGTATGCTCGCGTGCGCGCGCCTGGGCGCGACGCACACCGTCGTCTTCGGTGGATTCGCGGCCGATTCACTGCGTGACCGCATCAACGATTGCCAGGCGAAGGTCGTGCTCACTCAGGACGGCGCGTATCGCCGCGGCAACGTCGTGGAGCTCAAGAGCACCGTCGACAAGGCCGTCGAACAGACTCCCAGCGTCGAGAAGGTCATCGTGTTCCGGCGCCTCGGTCAGGAGAAGGCGCCCATCGAGCTCAAGCCAGGGCGCGACATCGACTGGTACGAGGCCGTGGCGGGAGCGGAACCGGAGCACGGGCGCGAGCCCGAGATCGTGGACGCAGAGCACCCGCTCTTCATCCTCTACACCTCGGGGTCGACGGGCAAGCCGAAGGGCGTGCTGCACACCACCGCGGGTTACCTCAAGGGCGCGTACCTCACGACCAAGTACGTCTTCGATCTCCAGCCCGACGACGTCTACTTCTGCACCGCAGACGTCGGCTGGATCACGGGGCACAGCTACATCGCGTACGGGCCGCTCGCGAACGGCGCGACGTGCGTGCTCTACGAGGGCGCGCCGAATCAGCCGGACTGGGGCCGCCTCTGGAACATCATCGACAAGCACCGCGTCACGATCCTCTACACGGCGCCGACGGCGATCCGCGCCTTCATCCGGCAAGGCAATGAGTGGCCGGCGAAGGCGGATCTCTCGACGCTGCGCTTGCTCGGCACGGTGGGTGAGCCGATCAACCCCGAAGCCTGGATCTGGTACTACGAGCAAATCGGAAAGAAGCGCTGCCCCATCGTCGACACGTGGGGGCAGACGGAGACGGGCTCGATCATGTTGACGACGCTGCCCGGCGCCCACGTGACCAAGCCTGGAAGCGCGGGCCTGCCGTTCTTCGGGGTCGAGCCCGCCGTCGTGACGAGCTCGGGCGAACCCGTTCCCGACGGGCAGGGCGGCCTCTTGGTTCTGAAGCGCCCCTGGCCGAGCATGCTGCGCACCGTCTGGGGTGATGACGACCGTTACCAGAAGCAATACTGGAGCGACATCCCCGGCGCGTACTTCACGGGCGACGGCGCGTATCGCGACGCCGACGGCTACTACCGCGTGGTCGGGCGCATCGACGACGTGCTGAACGTCTCGGGGCACCGCATCGGCACCGCCGAAATCGAGAGCGCCCTCGTGGCGCACCCCGCCGTCGCCGAAGCGGCAGCGGTCGGACGCCCCGACGAGCTCAAGGGTCAGGCGCTCGTGGTGTTCGTCACGCTGAAGCCCGGTCACTCCCCGGACGAGGCGATGAAGAAGGCGCTCGGCGAGCACGTGGCGAAAGAGATCGGCAAGTTCGCTCGCCCGGACGTGGTGCGCTTCGCCGAGAGCCTGCCCAAGACGCGGAGCGGAAAGATCATGCGGCGCCTCTTGAAGGACGTCGCGGCGGGTCGGGAGGTCCAGCAGGACACCTCCACCCTCGAAGATCTCAACGTTCTGGCGAAGTTGCGCTCCGCCGAGGAGTAGCTTCGTCCCGCCGGGATCCGGGCTAGACTCGGGTCCCGTGAGACCCATCATCATTGGCGCGGGGCGCGGCATGCGCCTAAAACACAGGACCGACCTCGTCCCCAAAACCATGGTCGAGGTCATGGGCCGCCCCATGCTCGAGTGGGTGCTCGAGGCGCTCGGCGCCGCCGGCTTCACGAAGAAGGACGTCGTGTTCGTGTGCGGCTACGCGGACCACGTGGTGCGCGAGCGCTACCCCGAGTTTACGTTCGTGAAGAACGAGGACTGGGAGAACAACAACATCCTGCTCTCGCTGCTGACGGCGCGAGAGCACCTGACGGACGGCTTTCTCTCGACGTACGCGGACATCGTGTACGAGGGCGACATCGTCCGAAAGCTCGCGGCGGCGTCCGAAGACATGGTGCTCGGCTGCGACACGCGCTGGCGGCGCCGCTACGTGGTGCGCTCCCAGCATCCGGAGACGGACGCCGAGAAGCTCCGCGCCGAGGGTCGGCGCGTCGTGGAGCTCAGCCGCCGGATCGACAGTGAAGCGGCGACGGGTGAGTTCATCGGTGTGATGAAGCTCTCCCGCGCGGGCGCGAGCGAGTTTCTCGACGCGTTCGATCGGGCACGGGCGCGCTTCGACGGCGGGCAGTATCGCGAAGGCCGGACGTTCCAGAAGGCTTACTTGATCGACTTGCTCGCCGACATGCTCGAGCAGGGCGCGGTCATGCACCGCGAGGACACGCCGGGCGGCTACATGGAGCTCGATACGCTCGAAGACCTTTCCCACGCGGAGGCTTGGTGGAACAGCCGCGCCTGACCGCTATTTCCGGCGCGGAGCTCGCGCGGGAGCTCGAAGCGCTGGGGCGGCACCCCGGTCAGGCGGTCGCCGCGTTCGACGGTGACGGCACGCTCTGGACGGGTGACGTCGGAGAAGACCTGTTCCACCGCGCCGTGCACGAGCGCTGGCTCTTGCCGGCGGCCGAACCCGCGCTGAAGCGCGCCGCCGAGGCTCACGCGGTGAGCTCCGACGGCGACGCGAACGAGATCGCTCGGCGCCTCTTCGAGGCGTACCTCGCGCGCCGCTTTCCGGAGAAAGAGATCTGCGAGGTCCTCACCTGGTGTTACGCGGGGCACGCGTACGAGGAGGTCGAAGCTCGGGCTCCCGCCGTGCTCGCGAGCGTGGGGCTCCGCGAGCGCCTGCAGCCCGAGCTCGAGCCGTTGCTAGGAGCTCTGCGCCGCGCAGGGGTGCGCACGATCGTGGTCTCTGCGTCGCCGGCGTTCGCGGTAGAGCCCGCGGCGGCGCTGTGGGGCTTCGACAAGCGCGACGTGGTCGCCGCGTGCCCGCGAGTAGTGAACGGTCGCATCACTCCCGAGATGGGGGGCCCCATCCCCTACGCCGGCGGGAAGGTCAGCCGTGCCCGCGAGCTCATCGGGAGCAGCGACTGGCTCGTGGCTTTCGGCGACAACGCCTTCGATATCGAAATGTTTCAAGCAGCGCGAATCGGCGTGGCGGTAAGACCGAAACCTGCGCTGCTCGAGCGGCTGCCTGGCCTCGAAAATGCGCGGATCCTAGAGTCGCTCGCGCCTCCCTCGCCGCCCATTGTTGCGGCGGAAGCTTCAAGCTAGCTTGGCGAAACTCATGATTTGCGCCCACCGTTCTCGCTTTGCGATCCTCACCCTGTTGTCGGTGCTCGGCACTGCTTGTGGCGGGGAACCTCCTCCCGCCAAGACCGCCGATGACGCCCCCGAACAGGAGGACCGTAGCTCGTCCGGCGTCGCCGTCTCGAGCGAGATCGGCGGCATGAACGAGGAAGCGGTCGACGAGGCGTTCACCGCCTCGGTGGGCGGCCTGCAGCGTTGCTTGGACGCCGGAGCGAAGCGGGTCGAGTTCCTCGGCGGATCGGTCAGCTTCTTCTTGAAGATCAACCTCGACGGCAAGGTGGATCACGCGCACCTCGAGCGTTCGACGCTCGGCGATCGCACGACCGAGAAGTGCATGATCGACGCCCTCCGCAAGCGCAGCTGGCCCAAGCCCGTCGGTGGCGAGCATGGCCTCGCGCGAAAGTCGTTCGATTTCGATCCGCCGAACGACGTTCGCCCCCCGACCGAGTGGTCGAGCGACGAGGCCGAGAAGGGCCTCGAGAAGGTCGGCAACAAGCTCCACGAATGCAGCAGCCGCAAGGGCTTCGAGGCGACCTTCTACGTCGGGACCGACGGCGGTGTGCTCGCGGCCGGGGCCACGCCGCCGGACGAGGACGGCGAGGAGGCGGTGGACTGCATCGTCGAGACGCTGAAGGGCGCAAGCTTCCCCTCACCCGGGAGCTGGCCCGCCAAGGTCACGGTCAGCTTGTGAGGACTCGATGACCGACCTTCGCGGCCGCCGCGCGCTCGTGACGGGCGCGGGACGTCGAGTGGGACGAGCGATCGCGCTCGAGCTCGGCGGCAGAGGAGCGAAGGTCGGCGTCCACTATCACCAGAGCCGCGAAGGCGCGCTCGAGACGTGTCGGCTCATTCGAGAGCGGGGCAGCGACGCGGTACCGCTCGAAGCCGACCTCACCGATCTGGCTCGAGCGCGTGATCTCGCGGATCGGGCGATCGCCGAGCTCGGAGGTTTGGACATCCTGGTCGCGAGCGCGGGCAACTTCGAGCGCCTCACCTACGACTCGCTAGACGACGCGAGCTTCGCGCGCTCGCTCGAGCTCAACGTCGCGGCCCCCTTCGCTCTGGTCCATCAAGCGTCGGCTGCGCTCCGAGCGGCCCGCGGCTCGGTGGTCTTCATCACGTGCTCGAGCGCGACGGTCCCCTTTCGCCATCACCTCCCGTACGTGGTCTCGAAGGGCGCGCTACGGCACCTGATGAAGACGCTGTCGCTCGAGCTTGCGCCCGAGGTGCGAGTCAACGCCGTGGCGCCAGGTCTCGTGCTGCCGGCCGAGGACATGTCGGGCGCCGACCTGGCGAGGATGATCGGTCGAATTCCGCTCTCCCGGAGCGGGACCCCCGAAGACGTCGCCGAAGCGGTCCTCTATCTCTGCCGGGCCCCGTTCGTCACGGGCCAGGAGCTCGTCGTCGACGGCGGCCGCACCGTCGCGGGTTTCGGCTAGAACGAGCGGATGATCCACCGCGAGGAGCGACAGTTCGCGATCCACCTCCACCTGTCGGCCGAGTTCGGCGAGGACTACGAAGGCGATGACGACGGCTACGCCTGGTTCGAGCGCTTCGAACAAGAGCTGAAGCCACGCCTGTTGAACGCGGTCTTCGAGGTGCTGCAGCGCGATCCGAAATGGGAAGCGATCGCGGCGCCCCGCGGGCGCGATCCCGACACGGCGATCGAGATCGACGTGCGGCGGCGCCCCGGGCTCAAGGGCTGAAGCGGAACGAATAGACCCGAGGCCCCACCGGCGCCTCGGCGCCCTCCTTCGCGGGCGGCGTGAGCTCGATCACCTCGCTCGTCATGCGCTCCCGCGGGACGCCTCGGTCGGCGAGCGCGGTCATCAAGCGAGCCGCCCGCCGCGTCTCGAGCTCGCTCGCTCCGGGCGCGGCGATCGTCACCTTCAGGCTCTGATGGTCGTTCGCGGCGCGAGCAATCGCGGCGAGCACCGGCGCCGCATCCACCACGAGCGCGTCCGCGCCTTCGGCGAAGAGCCGCCCTTCCGGCGCCTCGAGTACGACGCGGCCGTCTCGAGCGCCAAGCGAGAGCTCGCCCATACCCTGGTTTTCTCCGAGCAAGAGCGCCAGATCGCGGCCCATGCCCACCATCTCGCCGAGGTCGCGGCTGGCTCGCTCGACCCGGTCCATCCGTTCCTGAGCGAGCAACAACGCCTTGCCGAGGTCGCGCTTCTCGTTCGAAAACCAGGTGAGGTGGTCGCCCGCGCGCGCGAGATCGCTCTGGAGCTGGGAGACCAGCTGTGACGCGGCCTCGCGATCCTTCAGCGCCATCGTGCTCTCGAGCTTCGAGGCGGCGAGGTTCGCGCGCTCGGCGTCGAGCTCGCCTTGCTTCTTCTCGAGCTCGGCAGTGAGCGTCGCGAGGCGCGCCTCGGCCGCCGCTCGCTTCTGCGTCTCTTCTTGCCGCGCGGCGGATTCGGCTTCGAACGCGCTCCGCGCCTCGTCGTACTGCTTGGCCGGCACGCAGCTCGAGACGAGCCCCGCCACCGCGCCGACGCTCGCGAGCTGAATCAGGATGCGGGGGGCCGAGGTCGCGAGGTGCCAGATGAGCTTCTTGTCCATGCTTCGTCTCTCCGAAATCAGTTCAGGGGGAGGCCGCGGCGGCGCTGGAGATCCAGGTGCTCGGCCAGGCTCAGGCGGTCGACGTCCGAGATCCGAACGAACGCGAGCGCCTGCTGAGAGCCGTTGGTCCAGATCGGGCGAGCCAGGAGCCGGAGCGGCTTCAAGCGCTCGGGCAGGTGCAGCTCCAGCCACTGGAAAAAGGGCACTTCTCGACGGTGCCGGCCGCGATCGACCACGATGCCGCTCGGCGAGATCTCGATGCCGCGAAACTGAGCCCGCCGTCCGCCGTCGATGGCGACTACTCGGAAATCCGTTCTCGCACGAAGGCCTCTACGACGCCGCATGGGTGTCCTCCAATGTCGGCAATTGTAGTCTCAACACCTACACTGTGGTCAAGGGTTCGCTCCGACGGCCCGCCACTTCGTTAAGTCATTTGCCCAAAAGTTGTCCCTCACCTTCTCTCGGCCGTAGTTGCCATGAGCATGGGCCGCTTCCGCTTTCCGGTGACGCTCGCGCTCTTGCTGGCGCTCGGAGTGTCACCGCTCAGCGCCGCGGAGACGGAAGAGCTGCCGCCCCGACCGACGGTCGATCTGCGCCACATTCACTGGCAGAGCGGCCTGGCCTTCGCCTCCGCGGGCACACAGGGACAGGCCGAGCTCACGCTCGACCAGGGACTCACTCACGCCGCGGACGAGCTCCTGCGCGAGGCCGCCGCGCGCGCCGGAGCCATCGCCGCCATCGATCTCAGGACTGGCAACGTCGTCGTGTACACGGAGCGCGGCGCCGCGGGGCTCTTGCGCGGCGCGCACGCGCCGGCGGCGAGCGTGTTCAAGCTGGTCACGACCGCCGCGCTCTTCGAGACGACCAAGCTTACCCCGCGCGAACAAGTCTGTACGGTGGGCGGCGAACGCGGCGTCGAGCGCAAGCACCTGGACATCCCGATCAGCGCCGACAAGCGCTGCGGCCCGCTGGGGCAGGCGCTCGGGTACAGCCGCAACGCCGCCTACGCGCAGCTCGCGACGCGCCACCTCTTGCGCACGGATCTCGTGGACGTGGCGAGTCGGCTCGGCTTCAACGACAATGTCCCCTTCGACGCGCCGGTTCCCGTCGGGCGGCTCAGCGTGCCCTACAACGACCTCGAGTTCGCTCGCACCGCGACCGGCTTCAAGAACAGCACGCTTTCGGTGCTGGGCGGCGCGTACCTCGCGAGCGTCATCGCGTACGGAGGGATGTCGCCGCGGCTCCGCATCGTGCATCAGGCTGGGGACTTCGTGGCTCCGGAAGAGCCCGAGTTTTTCGGGCGTGTCCTCACGACGTCCACGGCGCGGCGCTTGACTCAGATGATGGAAGTGACGACGCGCTCGGGTACGGCGCATCACGCCTTCACCGATCCGGAGGGGCACCGCTACCTCGGCGCCCTGCGCGTCGCGGGCAAGACGGGCACGCTTCAACCCGGCGCGGGGCTACCCACGAGCAGCTGGTTCGTCGGCTTCGCTCCCGCCGACTCGCCACGCATCGCGGTGAGCGTACTGCTGCAGAACGGAGACGTCTGGCGACGGAAGGCGGCCGAGGTCGCGCGCGACTTCTTGCGCGCGTACTTCTCTGCCCAAAAGAGCCCGGGCGTCACGTTGCCGCAGGCTCTCGCCAAGCGCGAATAGTCACTCGCCGAGCAGAGCGTTCGCGAGCTTGAACAAGCCCCACACGCCGAGCGGGCCCGCGATGTAGACGGCGCGCAGCGGGCCGAGCGTGAAGGCCTCGCCCGCCTGCGAGGTATACGCGATGTCGACGACCATGATCAGCGCAGCGAGCGCCAAGACCTTCAGCGCAGGCAGCGCACGGTCGAAGAGCTCGCCCAGGCGCGGGCGCGTCGAGGGCTCGTGCACGGTCACCGCGACACGGCCGAGCGGGCGCGCCGGGATCCCCGAATCGGCGGCTATTTCGAAGCGAGAGGCGGTCGACGGCGGCGTGAGCGAAGAATCGAACGACGATCCTGTCCCGACGTCGTTGCCGAGCAACTGAAAGTCGGGCTCCGTCGCAGGCCTCGACTTGGGTCCCTCCGTCGAGGATCGCGAAGCGCGTCGTTCCGGCAGTGGGAGATGCCCCTGCTCCGCGGGCAACTTCGGGCGACCGCTCGTCACCCTGGGGCGAACGCTCGTGAGATCGAGATCCGGGATCGCGGCGTGGACCAGGGGCGCGGGAGGGGCGACGGAGTCGAGCAGCGCCGCGCGCTCTCCCGCGATGCGCGGGGTGTGGACCTCGGTCGCGCTCTCGATCACGTCCCAAAACGAGCCGATGTCGGCGTAGCGATCGCGCGGATCGATCGCGAGCGCCTTCTCGAAGGCCGCCTCCACGGCGCTCGGCACATCCACGCCGAGCGCGCCAGGCGTCGGACGCTGTCGCTCATCGAGGCACGCGCCCATCACGGCCTGCAGATCGCCCTCGAACGGAGGGCGCCCTGACAAGACTTCGAGCATCGTGAGCGCGAAGCCCCACACGTCGGTCCAGGTACCGGTCTGACCGAAGCGCTTCGGCAACCACTGCTCCGGAGCCGCGTACGCCGGCGTAAACGCTGAAAGGTCGCGTTCATTCGAGGCTCGCCCGACGATCTGAGTCGCCGCGCTCTTCACCTTGGCGATGCCGAAATCCAGGATCTTCAGCGAGTCCTTACCGTGCAACCTCGCGATGAACAGGTTCTCGGGCTTGAGGTCGCGGTGCAGGACGCTGACGACGCCCCGCGGACCTTGAAACTGGTGAGCGCACTCGATCGCACGCGCCCCCGGGCCGAGCAAGCGAGCGGCCCGAGCGAGATCGAGCGGCGGCTTACCTTCCCGCGCTCGACGGCGCACGAGCGCCTCGAGCGACTCACCTTCCAGCCACTCGAGCGCGATGAACGGAACGAACTCCCCGAGCCTCGCCTGCTCGATCGTTCCGACGTGCAACGGCCGCACGATCGCCGGGATCGAGGCCGAGAGGTGGAAGAGCAACTCTCCCTCTTCCCGGAATCGCAGCAGAAATCCCTGCTTCTGCTCCGGTGACAGGCTACCCGGGATCTTCAGACACTTGATGGCAACGTCGGCGCGAAAGCCTTCGTGGTGGGCGCGGTAGACCACGCCAAACCCGCCCTCGGCGACCACGTTGATCACTCGATAGGCGCCTGCCTGCAGGCTTCCGACGATACCGAAGACGTCCTCTGCCACGAGCCTCGATCGGGCACGCTAGCCCGATCGATGAGACTACACCGCGGACTTCCGGCTGTCTCTGGCAGCGGCTTCGGCCCGGCCACGCCGGCGGAATACGGCGAGGAGTCCCGGGATCAGGAACGCGAGCGCCAGAGGTGAGCCCGCGGTCGCTCCGCCACCCGGGACGCGGCAGCCGCAGCTCTTCGCGGCCTCGGGAGCCGCCGCAGTATCGAGAGAACCGTCGGCCCCGGCGTCCTTCGCCTCCTCTTTCGCCACCGCGCCCGTGATCCCGAGCGCAGGGAGGGGCGTCATGATGGTCTCTGTCGCCTTGATCTGCTTCCGGTTCTTGCGCGCGAGATCTTCGACGACCCAAGTCTTCCGCAGGCCACGGTAGTCGGGCGGCGACTTGCCCCAGCGGAAGCGGTCGGGGCTCTGGCACTGGATCACCGGCTTCCACGGGTGGAAGTTGTTGTAACGGGTCTGGAGCTTGTTCTCGCCTCCAGTCTTCACGTCCATCGTGGCTTCGCGCTTCGCGCCCTTGGGCAGCGCGGTTCCGCCCTCGGCCCCCGGAGCTGGCCCGAACTTGGGATCCTCCGGCAACGTCGCGCCCGAGTAGCGGTAGTGGAGGCGCGTCAGGATGTACTTGTGACGCTCGACCAGCGCCTTCCGCTCGACGACGGTCTTGCGCTCCTCCTTCAGTGCCCGCTCCTTGTCCTTCCGCTCCTTGGGCTTGAGCTCCTTCAGCATCGCCTTCTCGGCCGCTTCCTCTTCTTTGGAGAGCGGAGGGACCGGAGGGTGCTTCTCTTCATCCGGCACGGCGCGCTCGAAGATGTCGGCGCCGAGGCTCAGGAGCTCGCTAATCATGAGCGGCTCGGTGGCGCAGGGCTTGCCGCACCCGTCGTGCGGCCAGGCGTATTCGACGAGGAACGTCTTGGGATTTTTCTGCAGGATGATGTCGTGGAGCGAGGCGTAAAATTCACCCATGCGCTCCTTCACCGCGAAGTCGACCTCGACGTTCGTCGGCGCGAACATGTCCTTGTAGTTCTTGGCACCGAAACGCTCGCTCGGGTCGAGCGTGAACACCAAAAGCTCCTGCTCGACTCCGGGGGGCGCGTTCACGATGCCGAGGCGGCTCGGGATCGTGTCGTAGGGCTGCTCGGTGAAGAACCGAATCGGCGAGAGCTGAGCGCGGTCGCCACCGATGAGCTCGATGCGCTTGGTGTCGACCTCGGCCACGACGAAGCGCTGCTTGGCAGCGACGTACGGAGCGATCGCGGCGTCGGCGCCCTCTGGTAGCGTGTAACCCTTACCCTTCAAGAAGCCGGCGGGTGACTCGCCTTCCCCGAGGACGGTGAAAGTGTACTCACCTTCCTTCTGCTTCGCGGTCACGTCGAGAAACAGCTCCTTCGCGAGCTTCTTCTCGCCGCCACTCACGGGGCCGCCGCCCAAGAAACCTCCGCCGGAGACCTTGAGGTTACGCTCCCACTCCTGCTCGACCGGTCCGGGATCGCACGGGTCCTGCTCCCAGAACTCGTGGAAGCGGGGCGCGCTGATCTGGTCCAAACGATCGACGAATTCGCGCTTGAGCGTGATCACGTGATCGGCCGTGACGTCCGGAGGCACCACCAGGACGACCGCGAAAGGCTCGAGCTCACCCTGGTAGTCGGGCATCACCGAGACCACGGTCGTGTTGCCCTTCTTCATCAGCGCCACCGACGACGAGTGAACGCGTGGTGTCTCTTTTTTCGCAGCGATGAAGCCGGGGAAGGCTGCGGCAGGCGCCCCTACGAACAGGGTGGCCACGAGCGCGAGCCAGGCGGAGCGAGACTTGCGGAGGACGGACATCGCGCGGGAGGCTATACACAAACCGGGGCGACGCACAGGGGTTGCGAGCCCTTTTACGCTCCGTTTCGCGAGCCCGTTTTGTCGGGTCCGTCGTCACCTCGAGCGAAAGTTTCGGCCCATAGTGCTCGCGGGCAGCGCACGAGCACGGCATACTCGTCGAGGTGTGGCCTACGGCTCGCTTCGGAACGGTGGAGCAGGCCCTCAAGGGCGCCTGTCCGGACCCCTCGGAACCTCGCGTCGGCGAGGGCCGGCGCGCGGCGGTCGCGGTCGTGTTGCGAGAGACCGACGTCGACCTCGAGGTGCTGCTCATTCAGCGCGCCATCCGTGAGGGAGATCCATGGTCCGGTCACATCGCGCTGCCGGGCGGGCATCGAGACTCGAGTGATCCCAGCCTGCTTTTCACCGCGGTTCGCGAAACACGCGAGGAGGTGGGCATCGATCTCGACCAGGCCGGGACGTTGCTCGGACGCCTCGCGGATCTGCGCCCGGTGAGCGGGCTCGCCCTCGAGGTCAGCCCCTTTTGTTTTGCGCTCAAACAGGCGACGGAGCTCTGCTACGGCCCGGAGGTGGTCTCCTCGTTCTGGGCTCCGCTCGGAGCCCTCGCCCGCGGCGAGCATGACGCGACCTACCGCTTCGAGCGTCAGGGCAACGAGCTCATCTTTCCGGCCTGGAACGTTGAGGGGCGCGTCATTTGGGGGATGACGTACCGGCTCCTGCTGGATTTGCTGGGGCGGATCTCGGCCGGGCCGCCCACGCCGGGCTGAGCGTGTGCTACTCAGGCGCCCCGCATGCTCGAAAAAGCCCTTTCTGGTGAGCCTGCACCAGGCGGCCTGTGCCGGATCTGCGGAGCTCCGCTCGAGGGGGCCCTTCGCTGTCCGCGCTGCCGCGCCGTCCACGGCGAGGGCTTTCGCTGTCCGCACTGTCGAGCCATCGCGGACGTCGAACGTCGTCCCGACGGCAGCTTGCGCTGCAAGGCGTGCGGCGGCCCGCGCCTTCTGCTCGATGACGGTCGCGGTCGCCTTTCGGACGCGACGGCCATCGCGCTCGCCCGAGCGCGCAAGGGCTCCGCACGCGCCGGCCTCTGGAAGGCGCTCGCCTTCATCCTCGGTGGGCTCGGCTTGATGGCGATGGCGGCGGCGCTCGCGGTCGTGCTCGTCTTCGACCCGGGTGTCTCGTTCGGGACGCTCGGTTTCGCCGTCTCGAGCTTTCCCCTCCTCGCAGCGCTCGGCGCGCTGCGTCAGAGCCGCCGCTTCGAGCGCGCCCGAGCCCGAGATCTGCGAGAAGCGGAGCTCGGAGCCGTTCGTGAGCTCGCCGAAGCGTCGGCGGGGGAGCTCACGGCTCGCCAGCTCGCGCACGCACTCGGCATGGAAGAGACCAAAGCCGAGCTCTTGCTCGCCGAGCTCAGCCTGGAAGACGTCGTACAGCGTCGAGTCACCGACGCCGGTGAGCTCGCTTATTCGGCTCGACCCCGCGTTCGCGTGGGCGCCGCGATCGAAGAATCAGAACCCGACGAGGCCCAAGCAGCGGCCCGGGAAGAAAGGAGCTCGCGTTGATCGCCGGGGAACGGGCGCACGTGATGGATCAGCCCGAAAGATCGAAGCCGGCGGGGGTCTTGGCCCCGCTGCTCGAGTTCGGCCCGCAAGACTGGCTGGTGCTCGGCTACCTCTGCGTCCTCAATCTGGCCGGGCTGATGGCGGATCCCCACCCGCTCAAGCTGCGGGTCCAGCTCGAGGTGCTGAGCCTTCTGCTCGTGCTGGTGGTGACGCTCGTTCTCGTGCGCTGGAAGATCGTCAAGGACAACTGGATTTGTCCGCTCGTTTATCGGCTCGCCATCTACGGCACCGTGCAGCTGAGCTACTTCTTCTTCCGCAACTACTTGCCCGTCGTCAACCCGAGGGCGCTCGATCTCTCTCTCTATGAGCTGGACCTGCGCTTCTTCGGCTTCGAGCCCGCGATCTGGCTGGATCGCTTCGTCACCCCGCTCACGACCGAGTGGTTCGCGTTCTTCTACTTCGGCTACTTCTTCGTGCTCGCCGTGCACGTGATCCCGATCCTGTTCCTGGTTCGGCGCACGCGCCTGCTCGGCGAGTTCACGCTCGGCATGCTCACGCTCTTTTGCACCGGCCACGTGCTCTACATGCTGGTGCCGGGCTTCGGACCGTTCCGGGCCATGCCGGAATACTTCCAGCACCCCTTCCCGAGCGGACTCTGGCTCGACGACGTGATGGCCACGGTGTCCTCGAGCGGCGCTCAGAAGGACATCTTCCCTTCGCTCCACACCGGCGCCCCCACCTTCATCACCCTCTTCTCTTATCGGCACCGCGGTTCGATGCCGTTCAAGTACACCTGGCCGGTGATGGCGATCTTCGCCATCAACATCATCCCCGCGACCATGTTCCTGCGCTGGCACTACCTCGTGGACGTGGTCGCCGGGCTCTTCCTCGCCATGTTCGCCCAGTATGTGGCGGCGCGCTGGACCAACCACGAGATTGCGCGGCGCGATCGCCTCGCGCTCTCTCCCAGCTGGCCGCTCTTCGGGCGCCCGCTTCGGAAATAGCGCATGAAAAAAGGGCGCTCACCGATGCGAGCGCCCTTTCGCCGAACGGCGGCCCGTGGCCGGCTTACTTCTCGTACACCTGAGCGGCGGCCATGCCGGAGCCGCCCTTCATGGTGACGATGACCTTCACCGGGGCGCCCATCGGCAGAGCCCACTTGAAGCAGTTCGGCTTTGCACCGACCACCGCGGTGGTCCCCACCGAGTTGTCGGCTGCCATGACCGCCGCGGGCAAGCCCGGGATCGCGGCGACCGGGACGAGCTGGATGTCCAGGTCGGTCGCCGGCGGCAGAGCAACGCCCACCACGGTGTAGCACTTGCCCGGGTTCAGCTGGACCTGACCTTCGAGTGATTGACCCGTCTGGAAGTTGCCCGCGATGGCAGAGCCCACGGGTTTCGCACCAGGCATCGCGTGCTGCTGCGCGAGCGGTCCGAGCAGTTGCGTGGCGGCCGCTGCGGTCGTCGCGTCTGCGGTCTGAGCCGGCGCGCCCGTGGTCGCGGTCGCGACCGGAATGGGCGGCGCAGCCGTGGTGGCTGCCGGCGCCGGCGTGGTCGCCGCGGGAGCGGTGGCGGCGGGCTGCTGCTGCATGTTTTGACAGAACTGCCCATCGAAGTACTGCCCGGGCGGGCACTGCGTCTGCTGGGGGTTCTGCGCCTGC
This sequence comes from Pseudomonadota bacterium, assembly GCA_023419055.1. The sequence goes on from JAEZYO010000387.1 coordinate 13,971, forward strand.
TTGTCGTCACCACCGCAGGCCATGAGCGCGGCACTCGCGCAAAGAGCCGCCACCATCGTCGTATTTCGAAGCATCGCTTGAGTCTCCCTTCAAGAACACCCGCGGAGGGGTGCTGAAATTCGGATGCGAGAGCGCCGCCGAGTCTAGTCGATCCACGTCGACTGCAAAGCAGCGCCTTCTGCCATCGTTGCCTGGAAACGCCAGCGCGCGCCTTCGGCTTACACCGGCCAGCGGCCCGGTCAGCGAGCACAGAAAAGCCCGGAGCGACGGGTAGCCGCTCCGGGCAAAGCGTGACGCCCCGCACCCGCCGGGGTGCGGAAGATCGAATCACCAGTTCTTGACGAAGGTCAGGCGGCCGACGAGTCCGCGGTCACCCGACTGGTCGTTGTCACCGAGCGCCGCCAGGCGCGCGTCCTTTTTGGTCTCGTAACCGAGGAAGCCGAAGAAGGTCGCGCCAGGACCGTAGTTGAGCTTCGCGATACCGCCGACCGGGAAGCTCGTGATCCCGTCCTGGTCGGCGTTGAGGCCGAAGGTCGGCTCGATCGCCGGACCGATCCCGAAGTCTTCGACGAAGTTGTAGGTGAGGAAGGTGCGGTTATAGAG
>JAEZYO010000445.1 GCA_023419055.1 Pseudomonadota bacterium
GCGTACGAGCGACGGGTTCCGCCGCCTACTCCCTCATGACAGGTCCTGACTCCACCTATTTGAGCCCTCACGCAAACGCGCACGGATTATGCAGCCCTCGGGCTCATGAGCGAGGAAGAACCAAAGACGGGTCCGGTGCTGGACGATCCGGTTCAACAGCCCTATCACTGGCCTCGCGGTCCGCTCGTGCGCGAACCCGGAGACCTGGCTGCGCGCAACCTGGCGATCCTGTTCTGCATCGCCGCTGCCTGCGCGCTCGTCGCGCTGCTGTACTTCATGGCTCGGGGCGGAGAGCTGCCGTAGTTCGTGGAACACGTGCTGATGGGTGTGGTGGGGCAGAGAGCCACGTCCGGACGCCCTTGCGCGGGCATGCGCCCGGGAGACGCGACGCGATGAGGAATGTCGAGACCAGGCTCCGGGAGAGTTAGACATGCTACCCAAGGTCTCAGTTCATCGCTTTACGTCCGCGCCGTTCACGAACGTCGAGAGTTACCGGCGCATCGTCGGTTGCGAGCTCATCGATGAGATCGAATCGCTCGCGCGGGCGCTCAAGGGCGTGCGCGTCTGCCACGTGAACTCCACCGGCTTCGGCGGTGGCGTCGCCGAGCTGCTCTCTCACCTCGTGCCCCTCGCTCGTTGTCTCGGGATCGAGGCGGACTGGCGGCTCATTCAGGGGACTACGGAGTTCTTCAGCGTCACCAAGGCCTTCCACAACGCGCTCCAGGGGGCGGCGCATTCGCTCTCCGACTCCGACCGGGCCATCTACCTGGACGTGAACCGTGAGAGCGCGAAGCTGCTCGAGGCGAGCTACGACGTCTTCATCGTCCACGACCCGCAGCCGGCGGCTTTCCGCGAGGCGGTCGGAGCGAGGGGCGCGAAGTGGATCTGGCGCTGTCACATCGACACTTCCGCGCCGAACCAAGAGGTGGCCTCGTTCCTCTTGCCCTACCTGTCGCTGTACGACGCGGTCATCTTCACGATGAAGGAGTTCGTGCTGCCGGGCATCGACGCCAAGCGCACCGCCTTCATCGCCCCGGCGATCGATCCGCTCTCCACCAAGAACATGGAGCTTGGAGACGAGCTCTGTCGCGACGTCATCGCCAACGCGGGGATCGACACCAGCCGGCCCCTCGTGGTCCAGGTATCGCGCTTCGATCCCTGGAAGGACCCGATGGGCGTGATCGAGGCCTACCGGCTCGCGAAGCGCGAAGTCACCGACCTGCAGCTCGCGCTCGTGGGCGCGATCGCCGGCGACGATCCGGAGGGCTGGAAGCTCCTCGCCCTGGTGGAGAAGGAGACGGCGGATGACGACGACATCTACGTCTTCACCAACCTCGCAGGCGTCGGGAGCATGGAGGTCAACGCTTTTCAGCGCGCAGCGGATCTGGTCGTTCAGAAGTCCCTCCGGGAGGGCTTCGGCCTCGTCGTGTCGGAGGCCTTCTGGAAGGAGAAGGCGATGGTGGCCGGGCGCGCAGGCGGGATTCCGATGCAGTTCCCGGCCGGCTTCGAGCGGTACCTCGTGGAGAGCGTCGAGGAGTCGGCGGCGCGCACGGTCGAGCTGCTTCGCGATCCCGCCCGGCGCCGCGAGTTCGGTGCGGCCGCGCGCGAGCACGTGCGCAAGAACTACCTGCTTCCTCGGCTGCTGCGGGACGATCTCCGTGTGATTCGAGCGGTGCTCGATGGCGCTCCTATCGCCGGGGGGTAGACCGAGGCGGGCCGATGACGAACGAGACCCCACGCCTCCGCTTCGACGTCACCACGCACGATTGGGTGCTCTTCGCGCCGGCGCGGGCACGCCGGCCGCACGCGAGCCCTACGAAGACCTTGCACCGTGACTCCACTTCCGAGTGCCCGTTCTGCCCGGGTCACGAGCACGAGACGCCCGAGGAGATCCTGAGGGTACCGAGCGTCGGGGGTGGCGAGGGCTGGAGCGTGCGGGTGGTGCCAAACAAGTTTCCGGCGCTCGATCGGAGCGCTTCGCCCGAGCAGGTCGAGCAAGCCCACGTCTTTCGCGAGATGGGCGGCTATGGGGCGCACGAGATCGTCGTCGAGTCGCCCGACCATCACGTGCAGCTCGCCCAGCAGCCGTGCGAACAGGTCGAGCGGGTCCTCTGCGTGATCCACGAGCGCTTCGAGAGCCTGGCGCGCGAGCCGCGCCTGCGAATGATCGTTGTCTTCAAGAACCAGGGTGAGCGGGCAGGAGCTTCGCTCACTCACCCGCACTGGCAGCTCCTCGCCGCGCCCCTCGTTCCGCGCCTGCTCCGGCTCAAGCACGACGTCGCCACCGAGTACTTCGACGTGACCTCGAAGTGCGTCTACTGCGTCACTCTCGCGCAGGAGCTCGCGGCCGGTGAGCGCGTGCTCGTGTCGACCGATGACTACGTGGTCGTGTCACCCTACGCGTCACAGGTCCCCTATCAGCTCCGAATCTTGCCGCGCGAGCACCAGTCCTCTTTCGGGCGCGTCGCTCCCGCGCGCCTCGGCCGCCTCGCCGAGGTACTGCTCGAGGCGCTGGTGCGACTCGACCGCGCCCTGGGCGCGCCCCCCTTCAACATCACGCTCGGCACCGCGCCCGTCGGCGACGAGGACGAGCCGTACTTCCACTGGCACCTCGACATCCTGCCCCGGCTCACGACCCCCGCGGGTTTCGAGCTCGGCAGCGGCATGGCGATCAACCCGGTTCTTCCCGAGGATGCCGCGCGCGAGCTTCGGGCCTCCACGGATTAGCGCGGGGGGCTCAGCGTTCGAGCTCGCTCGACCTCACCCAGAACTCGCCTGGTGGTATCGGCGCGAGCTCGAGCGGAACCGGTAGTACGCTCGCTGACTCGCCGACCGTGCGGAGCACCGTCAAGCGAGTCGCGGGCTCGAAAGTTCCGACGCGCCTTCCGTGGACGGCGTCGAAGAAGTTGACGGCACGGGTCGCCGTCACCACCCGAGTGCCCGAAGGTATCGGCGGCTCGGCATCTCCCGCTTCGAGCGGAGCTGGCTCTTCCGGCGTCGGTGGCGGGCGGCGAGGGTCCATCGGCAGCAGATCGCCGGCCCGCGCCCACGCGTCGATCCCCACCACACCTCGATAGCGTACGCGCAGAAAGTCTCGGAAGCGCTCTCCCGCCTGCAGCACGAACGCCGGGGAAGGCTTCAGGGTAGCGACGGGACCTGCCGATGGTGACGGGGCGCCGTACAGGACCAGCGTCTGCACGCGTGCCACGTAAGGCGTTCCTGCTTCAGCCGCAACGGCTGCGCCAGCGTGCCCTGGTGCGACGCCGTCGCAAGCAGTCCAGGTCGAAAACCTCGCCTCGAAGGGGCGCTCGATCGTCGCCTCGACGCGGAGCCCGTCTGGGCCGCTTTCCAGCACCTGAACGCGCTGGCCCCGCTCGACCCAAACCTGCGCTGGCACCACGTCGAGCGTTCGGGTCGTCACCAACTCGACGGCAGCCGAATCCACATAGCCGCGCACGCGAACGCCGTCTCGACCATCGCCCGTCTCGACCTCGGCGCGCCGGTTACTCGGCACGACCACCTCGAGCGCGAGCTCGCGACCCGTGAAACGACCGATGCCTCGCTTGGCGTCCGCGGTCTCGAACAACTTCGTCCCGGCGGGCAAGCGGGCGCGACCGGAGACTCGGCATACGCCCGCTCGGTCTTGGCCGGAACGGGCACCTGACTCCTGGCCGCTCGCCGACTCACTGGGCGAACCGAGTGTCATCACCAGCAGGAGAGCGGGGCCAAGTCGCCTGAGCATCGATTCCCCCGAGCACTGACTGATCTCCGCACGCAACGCCCGTGCCAGTCGCAAGGTTGCCCCAGAGCTTGGCGGGGCCCGATTGTATCGATTTGACCTACAACTAACGGGGACGAGACCACCGCAGACGAAGGAGGATGCGGCGGTGAGCGATCCCATCCGCTATCATCGCGGAGAGTGAGTCCCGTCGCCCTGTTCCTGCTCGCGATCGCCGGCATCTTCCTCGTGGGGGCCGCGGGAGAGGTCGCATTCCGGCGAACCAGCGTCCCCGATGTGATCTGGCTGATCGCGGCGGGCATCGTCATCGGCCCTCTGACTTCGGCGGTCACACGCGACCAGCTGCTCGCCATCGCGCCCTATTTTGCCGCGCTGACGCTCGTGGTCGTGCTCTTCGAGAGCGGCAGCCACCTCAAGCTGGGCGAGGTGTCCGCAGCCGCTCCCCGCTCCGCCGTCCTGGCGCTCCTGACCTTCGTCTCTGCGGCGCTCCTCGTCGCGGCGCTGAGTATGGGGGCACGGCTCGTCGGCGTGTTGCCCGACTCGTGGAGCCTTCGACACGGCCTCCTGCTCGGCGCGATCCTCGGAGGCTCGAGCTCCATCATCATCATGCCCGCGATGACCCACGCTCGGGTGGAGCCGCGGGTCGCGAACCTCGTAGGGCTGGAATCCGCGTTCACCGACGCTTTCTGCGTCGTCGGAGCGAGCGCCCTGATGGACCTGCTGTCAGCCCAGGGGCAAACGGCGGTGTCCCCGGGCATGGCCGTCGTCCGCTCGTTCGGGATCGGCCTCGCCATCGGGGGCGGAGCCGGGGCGCTCTGGCTACTGCTCCTTGGCCTGCTTCGAAAGAGTGATCACGCCTACCCAGTGACCCTCGCCGCGCTGCTCGGCCTGTACGTGGTGATCGAGCAAGCCGGCGGGAGCGCCGCGCTCGGGATCCTCACCTTTGCTCTCGTCGTCGGAAACGCGGGGAGCATCTCGAAGGCGCTCGGGCTCTCCGGAGAGCTCAGTTTGGGCGACTCCGTGCAAGGAGTGCACAGTCAGATCGCCTTCATCGTCAAATCGCTGTTCTTCACCTTCATCGGGGCCATGCTGGGTCCCCCTTGGGGCTTGATGGCGCTCGGCGTCTTGCTGGGAGGGGCGCTGTTCGCCGCGCGCGTTCCGTCCGCACGACTCGCGACCTGGCGAAGCTCGCTCAGCGCGAAGGAGAAACAGCTGACGATCGTGGCCTTGCCGCGCGGCATGGCCGCTGGGGTGCTCGCCACGTTGCCAGCCTCCGCGGGCATCCCCGCTACCGAGCAGCTTCCTTCGCTCGTGTTCGCCTGCGTGGTCACGACGATCCTGATTTTCGCCGTCGGGTTTCCACTCGTCCGTCGGACTCGATCCGACGCGCAGTTTGCAGCACCGAGCCAGGTTGCCATGGCGCCGATCGCCACGGCTCGAACCGCCGAACCCGGGAGCACCAGCGGCGAGCGGTAAGCGCGTTCGGCGAGCCCGCTGGCGAGTGGGTTCGGAGGCACCGAGAATGTTCTCGGCGCTCGCGGTCAGCGAGTCTTCGGGATCGCGTGTCAGGATATCCGCGGTGCGGCCTCAGCCTATTGGCTTCTGCTCGTCCGGCTGATCACTTGGTTCAGTTTGAGCTGCAACCAACTCCGGGCCAGCTGGACCTGTCGGCAAGCAGACAAAAAACAGATCGGTTTTCAGTTCCTTGCCCGCGAGGAAACTAAGGCTGAATCGGCGTTGTTTTTTGCGAAAGCAGCTAGTTTCGCCCCCTCGCCCCCGGCCGGCCCCGCCTCTTCCGCGCCTTGTCCGGAATGATCTCCGCGTCCCTCACTCTTTGAACCAAGGTGCGAAAGATTCGGAGTAGCCCCGCCTCGATCTCCGGGGGCTCACCGCAGAGGGTGAGCGCGGCGGCGACCGATTCGAGCGTGGAGACGTACTCGCGCCGTGGCTCTGCGCGCATGCGGCCGTAGATCGACGGCTGCGAGGGCTTGATGGTGATGCGGTTCATCTTGTTGAGCCAGGGGTTCCGCCACCACAGGGTTTTGGCTTTGGACCAGGTGCCGTCGAGAACGATGATGCCGTCCAGGGACGCCGGTTCGAGCGGGGCGCCGCGTTTCGTCGTCGCCTGGCCCTCTGTCGCCTCGTTGTCGGGGAAGAGGACGGCCCAGCGCTGGGGGTCGACGTCTTCTTCGCGCAGGGCGTGGGCGAGGTTGCGCCAGCTCAGGCCGATGACGATTTGGGCCTTGGGGAGGCAGGCTTCGACGATCTGGGCCGAGCCGAGCAGGGCGTCTTGCTCCTGAGGGTGCTGCAGGATGAGGACGCGACGCGTGGTCGGGTAGGTGACGACGCGATCGCAGACGCAGGCCACCTTGGGGCGGCGGCAGGTTTCGCAAGTCGAAGTGGACTCGGAGTCGGACTCGGACTTGGACGTGGGCTCGGACTCGGGCTCGGACTCGGACACGACCGCGCTAGGCTAGAACGGCGTCGCCCTTCGTGCACGCCGGATTCAGCGTGGTGCGTCGCAGACGGTGACCTGGGGGACGAAGACGGAGCGCACTTCGCCGCAGTGGCAGGGCTGGTAGACGGAGCTGACGAAGGCGCTGAGGTTGCGGCGGGAGTGCAGCTCTTCCCCGTCGGGGAAGCTCATGACGAGGGCGCGGGGCCCGAAGGCGACCTCGAGCTCGTCAGACGTAAATTTGCCGGAGAAGGAGGGGTGGTCGAAGGCGCCGAGCAAGGTGAACGGGCCTTCTTCTCGGAGCTTTTTGCGCGAGGCAGAACGTAGGGCTCGCGTGAGCGGCAAGAGGGGCTCGAGCTGCGGGACGTCACCCCGGAGGGGGAGAGCCTTCTGTTCGGTGAGCGCCTCGTTCGCGTAGTAGTGGATGCCGCGCCGCCCGTAGAGGCGGAAGAAGTAGGGGATATCGCCGCGCTCGAGCTGTTCCGCTTCGGCGTCGAGGAGAGGGGGCCAGAGCTGATCGGCGTGGGAGCGGGCTCGCACGTAGTCAGCGGTGCTGCGCAAGCAGATGCGGATCGGAGCTTCTCGGAGGGAGGGGAGCGCGATGAAGACGTCGGCGATCGAGCGCGAGTGAAGCTCGAGGAGGGCGAGAGTGCGCCGGAAGTCGCCGATCATGGCGAGCAGGTCCTGCGGCTGAACGGGCTTGCCGAGGTAGGGGAGCACTCGGCGGACGCCGCAGGCGTGCTGACAGAGGACCGCGTACTCGGGATCGGGGTCGGGGAGGAGCTTGGTCTCGGTCGGCAGCGCGAGGTCGGCGAGGATCATCTCGACGTCGAGCGGGCCGAAGACGAGACGGCCGCGCGCGTCGGCGCCGATCACGAGGTTTTCCCAGTGCAGATCGGAGACGCCGAGCCAGGTGAAGAGCGCGAGGGAGCGACCGACGATCTGGGCGAGCTCGCGGCGTTTCTCGCGCGAGAGGGGGGGCAAGGCTTTGAGCGTGGCGCGCTCGACTTCGCCCGTTGGTTCATTTTCGGTCGAGTAGAACTCGAGGCGCGGCAGGAAGTCGAATGCGTGGCGACCGAGGCCGTCTTCGTGCGAAGCTTCGGCGAGCAGGCGACGGAGCGGGCTGGTCGACGAAAGGAGCAGCCACTCCCAGAGCACCGTGCGCGGCTTGACGATGCGTCCGGCGCGTTGAGTGACGCGACGGCCGAAGTTGTGTGAATCGCCCAGGTGGGCCGGCGCTCGCTTCATCGAGTCGAGG
>JAEZYO010000460.1 GCA_023419055.1 Pseudomonadota bacterium
TTCGCGACCTCCGCGTCGGGCGGCGGGGCCGAGGCGTCCTTGATGGCGACTGGGCTCGTGGGAATGGCTTCCGGCGTCTTCTCGGCTTGAGGAGAGGGCGCGCTCTTCTCCTCGAAACGCTGGACCGGGGGGTTCTTCTTCCACATGTCCGGCAGCTTCGGCTTCACCTTGCCGCCGAGCTTGAGGAGCGGCGCGTCGTCCAGCACCGGCAGCACCTTCATCGGCACCGGCTCGGGCGGGGGCGTGTCCTTCGGCTTGATGTGGAGGTTGCTGCCCGCGCCGACGATCAGGACGAAGAGGCCCATCTCGACGGCGACGGCGAGCGCGAACGCGAGCGCCACCTCACCGCTCGAGAAGGCGGCCGGCGGCCGTTTCGCGACGCGCGGGGTGCTCATGGCCTAAGGCGCCGGGACGGTGTTGGCTCGCCCGGAGCCCGGCTTGTCCGCCGGAGCCGCAGCTGCGCCGGCGGGCGCCTCTTCGAGCTCCGGCTGCACCAGCAGATTCAACGATTCGACGCCGCTGTTGCGCGCCGCGGCCACGACCTCCGCGACGGTGCCGTAGCGGGCCTCTTTGTCGGCGCGGATGTAGAGCTCGCGCTCCTTCTGCACGCGCGGGTTCTGCTTCAGCGCGTCGTCGATGCGCCCCGTGACGTCGTCCTCGCCGAACAAGATGCGCTCGTCCTTGGTCACGGTGACGAGGAGGCGCGCGTCCTTCACCGGCGTCTGCGCGGCCTGCACCTCGGGGAGGTCGATGCGCAGCCCCGTCGTCAGGAGCGGCGCCGTCACCATGAAGACGATGAGCAGCACCAGCATGACGTCGACCAACGGCGTGACGTTGATGTCGCGGAACCCGCCGCGCCGTCGCCCGCCGAGGGCCATCCCCATGGGTTAAGCGCCTCCCTGGACGGGGAACCGCTGATCGCGCGTGAGCGGGACCGGGGGCGTTTCGCCCTGCAGGCGCTCGCCCGCCAGCATCTCCACCCAGACCTCGCTCGACGCTTGCAGCTCCTCGAGCAAGTCGCCCAGGCGCTTGTCGACGAAGTTGTAGCCGATGGTGGCGGGGATGGCGGCGACGAGGCCGAAGGCGGTGGCGATCAGGGCCTCGCCGATGGCGGGCGCGACGACCGGGAGAGACGCGCTCTTCTCCACGCCGATGCGCAAGAAGGCGTCCATGATGCCCCACACCGTGCCGAACAGGCCGATGAAGGGCGAGGCCGAGGCGATGCTCGAGAGCGACGGCATCAACACGCTGGCCCGCTGCTGCTCGGCGGCGATCGCGCGCTTCGCGACGGCGTTCAAGAAGTCGGCGGTGCCGCCGCCCTGACGGCGGCGCTTGCCGAGCTCGAGCACCACGCGAGCGCCCGGCGCGCTCTGGTAGCGGCTCGCGAGCTCGAGCAGCTCGGGCCCTCGCTCCGCGCGCGCAGCCGCTTGCTCGAACGTGCGATTTTGCGCGAACAAGCGGCTAAGCTGCGCGGATTTCAAGAACCAGATCACCCACACCGCGAGCGAGGCCAGCACCAGGATCAGGAGCACGACCAACACGACTCCGGACGAGCCGAGCGCGAGGTCGACGGGGTTCAGCGAGGTGTGCGCGGGCGCGCTTGCGGGCGTTTCGGGCATGAGTGACCGTTCGGGTTACTGTCCCAGCACGATGTCGACGCGGCGGTCCTCGACCCAACCCGCTTCGTCCGTGCCCGTGGCGTCCATTTCACCCCGCGAGGTGGAGCTCACCTTCGCCTGATCCATCCCGGCGGTGATGATCGCGCCCTTGACGTTGTCGGCGCGGCGACCGCCGAGCAGCATGTTGTACTCGTCCTCGCCGCGCGGATCCGCGTGGCCGACGAGGTTCATCTGCCGGCCCTTGAGCGGGCCCGTCGTGAAGCACGCGGCGAGCTTCTTCAGCACGGCGCGATCGCTTTCTCGCACCGAGTCCGAGTCGTAGGCGAAGTGAGCGTCGGCGTCGGTGAGGCCGCACGCCTTCTTGATGTCCTCCGAAATCCGGATGCTGCTCTTGTTCGGATTGTCGTCGGGCTTGGGGTTGTCCGCGGCCGGCGCGGGCGCCGGTTGCGGCGCGGGCTCCGTGGCCACGGGGGCCTGGGCGGGGGGCGGGGGTTCCGATCCGCAGGCGATCAGGCAGGGAAGCAGAGCTAGGGCGAAAATTCTCATCGGCTTTCCTCCTTGCGAAACCCGGTTCTACTAAAGACGCTTCGGGGTTTCATTTTCAAAGGCGAGGTGGCGGCATCTATAACCCGGATCGCTTTGGAGTGCAGGTTTCGTCTGGAAACCGAACGCGCATTTCTCTACGGGTATTCCGGGCTTACTGAAGCCGTGCTCTTTGCCTCGAAGTCGCGTGTGCCACGCTGACTCGGGCGACTCGAAGTGACTCACGGAACACTCGACTGCAGGTAGGCCAACAGGCCAATCGTCGCGGCGACGAAGAGCGCGATCAGCGCGTAGGCGGCGCTCCGGTTGCGCGCGCGGCGATCGGGGGATCGCAGCACTTCGAGCTTCGTCATCGCCAGCACCGTGATCGCGCCGAGGCGCTTTTCTGCGCTGGGCCCGCGTTCGTGGTCGCCTTTCATCCCGCGGTAGCGCACCGCCGCCTCGACCAGACGATCTCGTTCCTGGCAGTAGTCGATGAAGGCGCGGTGCGCGGCGTCGTCGTCCCAGTGCTCGATCGTCTTCTTCCAGAGGGCTTCGAGGACGGGATCGCGATCGCTACCGGAGCTCACGTTTCACTCGCGAGGAGGATCGCCGATCAGAGCCGGAGCTCTTTGACGAGCTTCTGCGTGATGAGGAAATACTCTCGGCGACCGTAGGGCTCGTTCAGGATGTGGTAGTCGCGACCGCTCAGGCCGACGCACCCGAAGCAGTAGGTCGAGCTCGTCATCGACACGCAGCGCACGAGGTACGAGCTCGACGAGCAGTTCTCGCAGTCCGTGCAGTGCTGGCAGCCGACCAGACCGCGCGAACCCCGGCAGTGCGAGCAGTCGGTGCAGAGCGCGCACTTCACGCAGAAATGGCAGCGGATCAGGCGCTCCGAATCCTTGCAGAACGTGCTCTGAGAGCAGGAGACGCAGCGCTCGCACTCGACGCAGCGCTCGTTGCCGCGATCCTTGCCGACGCTCTGCACCAGCTCTCGAAAGCGGGCCTCGAAGGCGCGCGCGGAAAGCTCTTCGCTCATGATCAGGTCCTGAGCCCCCGCCGGAGCTCGGAGGCGCTCGCGCGCGTGGCCTCGTCCTCTGCCGTGTCTTCGAGGCGCTTCAAGCGCTGCTCGAGCACCGGACGCTTCAACACCGGCTCGACCGCGAGCAGCGCGGAGAGGTGCGAGATGGCTTCCCGGATGACCTCTTCGTCGAGGTGCTCCAGCAGCTTGAGCTGCACCGCCTGCTCGCGCGGGTACTCGAAGTTCTGCGAGCGGTAGTCGCTCGCGGCTCGCGTGACCGCGGCGCGGCCCTCGCTGCCGAGCAGCCGCGACAGCAGGCGCTCGCGTTCGCGCTCTCGCTGATCGATGCTCGACTCAGTCGGCTTGACGATTCGCGCAACCCGCTTGGGTGACTGCGCGACGCTCGCCTTCTCGCCCTCCGCCGCGGCCTTTTCGGCGTCGAGCGGCGGCAGTGAGTCGCGCTTGGTCTTGGGCGCGGCCGAGGCGCTCGCGCGCGCCTTCACGTAGAGCGGAGAGTTCGGGCGACGCGCCGCGATCAGCACCGGCTCCGGCGCTGATCGGCGGTTCTGCGAGCGTCGCCGCGCTCCTGCCTTCGGGGGTTGCCCTTTGCGCTGGCCGTCCGCCCTCGCGTTCGACACTGGCTTGTCCCTACCTTGACCCTGCTGCCTGCGGCTCAAGCTCGACGTTTCCTTTCGTCGGTTCGGCGCGGACATATCACGCCGGCCGTTCGGCTAGGTGGGTTTTCGTCTGCGACCGCTCGATCGCCTCCGTGAGCTCGCTCTTGACGATGCGGTGGTGAGTCACGACTGTCACGGCATGAGTGGGCCCTGCCGCGCCTCGTTCCTCGCGCTCGGCCTCGTGCTCGCTTGCGGGCCCACGCCGTCGGCGACGACGCAGGCTGGGGCGAGCCCGAGCTCGCCGAGCGGACCAGAGCGCGCGCCGGAGTCGTCCGGCTTCGACGGCGCGGCCGGCGAGTGGGAGGCGCGCGAGGCCGGGCTTCGGCTACGCCTGCCGGATCGCGCGGGGTGGAGTGAGCTCGCGAGCAAGGACTGGGTCGTCCTCCAGCACCCGCGCGCTCACGCGAGCTTTCGGCTCCGCCTCACGCGCGCGGCTCGGCTGGTGACCCCGAACGAATGTCTGGACGACGCGCGCCTCCGCGATCCGGAGCTACCCGTGCTCGACGAGGAAGAGGTCGTCGAGCGTCGCGCGCTCGTCGCGCCGGATCATTTCAGTGGAGAGGTCGTGCTCGGCGTGCGTGAGGCCGGACCGTCGGTGCACGGTTACGCGGTCGCCCGGGGAGCTGCGATCGGCAAGTGTTACGTCGCCGTTTTCGAGAGCGCGGCGAGCGGCGCGGGTAGGGAGAGCGTCATCGCTGCCCGGCTGCGCGCCATCGCCCAGAGTCTCGATTCGGTCGAAGTCCCGAGCGTCGAAGACAGGCTCGGGCGCTGAGGAATCCGCTCGTGGACCCCCCCCAGGGAGCGTGCTATGCCCGCGCGCCCGACCGCTTGACCGGACCGCCTGGCGAAGCCTGGTTCTCTCGAGCGTCGGCCCTACCCCGAAGCCCCCATGTTGAGATTTTTCAGAGGCGGAGGCGTCGCCCAGATCGTCGTCGGCGGCATCGTGAGCGCGATCATCGTCGTGTTCGCGCTCGAATTTCGCGCTGGCCGCGGTAGCTCGACGGCCAACCTGCAGCGTGACTGCGCGGTCGAGTTCGACGGCAACTGCGTCGACGCCAAGGACTACGGTGCCTCGTTCGCGCTCATCGCGCCTCGCGGGCTCGACCCGAAGCAGGTGAAGTCGCTCGGCCTGCGCCGCAAGGTGCTCGACGGCCTCATCGAGCGCGAGCTCCTCGTCGCCGCCGCGAAGAAGGAAGGCCTCGGCGTCTCCGACGACGCGGTCGAAGCCGAGCTCTTCGCCGGCCGCGCGCACGTCTCCTTGCCAGCCGAGATCGCGCCGGAGCTCGCGCCTTCACTCGGGCTCTGCCTGATCAGCGAGTCGCGGAACGGCTGCGAGCCCGGCACCTCGCTCGGGGTGCGCGCGCTGCGCGTGAAGCGAACCGCCGCGGAGCCGTTCGACTACAAGCTCTACGAGCGCGAGGTGCGCATCCTCACGAACCGCGGCCCCAAGGAGTTCCGCGAGATGCAGGAGCGCGAGCTCATCGCCGATCGGATGCGCGCGCTCGTCGGGAGCCGCGTGCGCGTGCCGGAGTCCGAGGCGCTCTCGGTCTTCGAGCGCGGCCGCACCCGCGCGACGATCCGCAGCGTCCGGCTCGAGCAGAGCTGGTTCATGAAGCACGGCATCGACCACAGCGACGGCGCCGTGAACGCGTGGGCCGCGAACAACGCCGCCCAGGTCGACGAAGCCTGGAAGGCGGCGCAAGCGAAGTACGTCGCCGGGTGTCCCCTCGTGCGCGAGATCAGCGTGTCCGTTCCGGCGCTCGCGCTCGACGACGAGCGCGCGCCGCTCAAGCAGAAGATCGTGGAAGCGCGCGACCGCGTGAAGAAGGGCGAGTCGTTCGAGGCGGTGGCGCGCGAGGTGAGTGACGCGCCTTCGGCGGCCTTCGGCGGTCAGATCGGCTGCCTCACGGACGCTTACGGGCTCGGCGCGGACGTGCTGCTCAAGGCAGCGGCCGCGGCGAAGCCAGGCGAGCTCAGCGACGTGATCGAGAGCCCGCGCGGCCTGCACGTGATCGAAGTCGTCGGCAAGCTCGAACCCGCGAACGTCGCGACCGAGGGCCGCCTCAGCGTCGCGCGCAACCTCTACGCGCGCTTCGCCGCCGACGAGGCGATGCGCAAGTTCGCGGATCAGCTCATCCAGGACGTGAAGGCCGGCGGCAAGCTCGAAGAGTCGAGCGACGCGCTCGCGAAGGCGCTGGCCGCCCGGGAAAAGCCGGCCAAGGCGCCCAAGAAAGACAAGGCCGACGAGATCCCGGCCGCGCTCAAGAGCGCGGACAAGCCGACGTTCGAGATCTCGCCTCCCTTCAACGTCTCCGGCAACCCACTGCCCGACGTCGAGCCACGCGAGCCCATCGCGCTCCGCGCGTTCGAGCTCAAGCAGCCGGACGAGGTGTACTCGAAGCCGATCGAGACCGCGACGGGGCTGGTCGTGATCCAGCTCAAGGAGAAGACGGTCGCCAAGCGCGAGGACTTCGAGAAAGAGAAGTGGCCTCTGCTGCGCGCGCTCCGGCAGGCCAAGGCGAACGACGCCGTGGCTCGCTACGTCGCTGACCTGCGCTCGGCGGCCGGCGACAAGCTCAAGATCGGCGCACACTTCGGAGAAGATCCGAAGGTCGCGGAGCAGTAGTTGAAGGCGGGTCGAGTCGCTTCATGAGCAGGCCCGTCGGGCGCGAATCGTCGCTCGTTCGCGCGCTCCTCGGGCAGGGGGTGCGCGCGTCCTGCCTGCCCATGCCCTCGGCGCACACGGTCGCGGTGGCGGCGTACGTGCGCGCCGGGCCGCGCTTCGAGAGCGCCTCGAACGCGGGGATCAGCCACTTCCTCGAGCACATGTTGCACCGCGGGACGCGGCGGCACCCCACCGCGTACACGCAGGCGCTCGCCTTCGAGGAGCTCGGCGCGACGCTCTCGGCGGCCACGTACGTCGACCACGGCGTGCTCAGCGTGAGCGTGCCTCCGGAGAACTACGAGCAGGTGGTGGAGCTCCTCGCCGAGGTCTGCCTCGACCCCGTGTTCGACAACATCGAGCTCGAGCGCGGCATCGTGCGCGAGGAGCTGCTCGAGGGGCTCGACGCGGCGGGTCGCCACGTGGACCCGGAGAACCTGCTGCGCGCCGCGTGCTTCCCCGACCACGGCCTCGGGCTCCCGATCATCGGCACGCCGGAGACGCTCTCGTCGTTCGACGAGCCCGCGCTCCGCGCGCACCACCGCGCGCACTACACGACGCGAATGGTGGTCACGGTCGCCGGCAAGATCGAGGTCGATAGAGCGCTCTCGGCCGTGGAGCGCGTCTTCCGCCCCGAGGTCGGGGTCGATCCCGCGAGCACGCCGCCCGCCGAGCCGAGCGGGCCGATCTTTCGCTACGTCTCGAACCGCTCGAGCCAGACCGCGCTCCGCGTCGGCTTTCGTGCGCCCTCGGAGCAGGACGCGCTCGAGCCTGCCACCGAGATCCTGCTGCGCGTGCTCGACGACGGCATGTCGACGAGGCTCTACCATCGGCTCTGCGACGAGCGCGGGCTCTGCTACGACGTGTCCGCGACGTACGAGGCGTACGGTGACGCCGGGCTCTTCGACATCTCCGCCGAAACGTCTCACGAACAAGCGCTCGAGGTGATGGACGAGCTGTTCGGGATCTTCCGCGCGCTGCGCGAGGAGGGCGCGAGCGAGGCGGAGGTGCAGAAGGCGCAAGCTCGCTATCGCTGGCAGCTCGACGAGATCATCGACGTGCCGTCGGAGCTCACCGCCTTCTACGGTCTGGGTGAGCTCACCGGCGTGGCGCGCACGCTCGAGGAGCGAGCGAAGCAGCTGTCGAGCGTCAGCGTCGCGGACGTGAAGCGCGCGGCGGAGTCGCTGTTCGTGGGGCGCAACCTGGCCGTGGCCGCAGTCGGCAGCTTGCCGCGCAAGGCGCGCACGGAGCTCGAACGCCGCCTGAAATCGCTGAGCTGAGCTCGCCGAGCTCGAGTAGGCTCAACCGTTCGTGCGGCGGCCGCCGCGCCGCGACGCGGGCTTCTCCTCGGCGTGTTCTTCGCGCACGAGGGCCTCGGCGACGCGCAACACGCGACGGCGCGTGGCCGGGTTCGCCGTGCGCAAGATCACGCTGATGCGATCTTCTTTGGGGCGTGGCTTGCCCGGCGCCGACAAGAGCTCGGCCACCTCGACACCGAGCGCGCTCGCGAGCCGCACCAAGGTCTCGAGCGATGGATTCGAGTTCGCCGATGACCGACCGCGGAGCACGCGTTCGAGTCGCGCCACCGTCTCGACAGTCACGCCTGCGCGCGCAGCGAGTTCGGCTTGAGTCAAACCGGCTTCCAACCTGAGTTGTCGAACGTGCTCTGCTAATCGCGTCGCAATGTCTGTCACCGTGGAGCTCGCCGAACTCCCGCCCTAAGAGCAGGGGTAAGTTACGATCTCTGGGGTCGATGTCATCAGACCTCTGCGCCTGGACTTTCAGCGTGGGGACGAATTGACGCGACCGAACGGCCGATTGCAACATTTGATCCAAGTAGGCGGATCACACCAGAGAACGGCTGCTTCGTGAGCTCGGCGCTCGCTCTCGAGGGAGGGAAGATGCGACTTTTGTCTAGACGCAAACGAGGGGTTGTATAGTCTCGAGGGGTTAGAACTCTCGCGCATGCAGCTCGGGAGGCGCGGCGGGACCAAACTCGCAGAAGGAAGCAAAGTCGTGCTGGGGAGGAACTGGAGAGCCGCGCTCGTCGTCGACGACGATCGATTGTTGAGAACGCTCGTGATCAAACTGCTGCAGGAGCTCGGCCTACCGACCGTTCTCGAAGCTTCGAGCTCGAGGGAGGCGATCGAAATTTTGCAGAGGCATCAGCCCGATCTGGTGCTCACCGATTGGGCCATGGAGACCCGCGACGCGGGGCTCGCCGTCGTGCGCGCCGCAGATCAGCTCGGCTCGAATGTTCTGGTGGTCTCGGGGGCGGAGCCGGCGCTGCCTCCCGAGCACCTCGCGGTGCGTTGGATCCCGAAGACCGAAGTGTCGCTCGAGCGCTTGAGGGCCGAGCTCGACGGCGTGGCGGAGTGACGAGCGCGCCTCAGCGCGCCGCGACGGTCTTCTCGAGCGCGAGGGCGTGACGGAGCTCGTCCGGGAGCTCCCCCTCGGAGTCGAGCTTCCGCTCGAAGGTGATCTCGTACCAGGTGTCGAGCGTCTTCGAGCGATCGCCGGGGTCGCGCACCGGGACCGCGTTCGAGCTCACTTCGCGGTAGCCGCGCTGCTCGACGCTCTTCGCGAGGTCGCGCACCCTCTCGTAGAGGGCGTCCGCGCTCTCGCTGGGGAAATCGCTGGCCTGCGCCTTGAAAACGACCCGCACGGAGAGCTCGTGAACGCGCACCCCGACCCCCGCATCCATCAACAGGTTGTCCCGAACGCGATCGGCGAGCGACACCTGATCGGGGGATGTGCGGTAGATTTCGAAGCCTTGCGCGATCAGCGTCTTCTTGAGCTCTGAAGGAGTGGGCATCTCCGGATGAAGTTTTCGGGTGAACGGCTTGCTTGCAGCCGCCCCTCTCCTTCGGCGACCGGGACAACTCCCGGCAAGATCAGGGTAGATGCCGCTTAGGTGAAGCGTCAAGCGCGCTCTCGAGGCAGACCCCGGGTGCTTTGGCCCTCCGGGGGAAGGTGATAAGGTCCTTTGACCGTGACTCAACCGAAGAATCCAGGCCCGGGCGACTTCGAGCTCCGGGCAAGGCGCCTCGCGGGCGGGGCTCGGCGCGAGGCGTCAGAGCGCGTCGTGATTCGCGGGCCGGGCTTCGAGACCAACGGTTGGACGTTGAACGTGAGCCGGGGCGGCCTTCGGGTCGTGGTGGAGGAGGCGCTCCGCTTGAACGGTGACTACCAGGTCCTCGTGGGCGACGGTGAGGCAGATCAGTCACGCGGAGTCACCGTCGTCTGGGTGAAAGACGCGGCCGACGGGCAGATCGTCGGGCTCAAGTACCTCGATACCGAGGGCTCGATCCCCCCCGACGACGAGTAAGCCGCCTTGGTTTCGGCGCTCGAGC
The DNA here is from genome assembly GCA_023419055.1 of Pseudomonadota bacterium. Next base: position 9,858 of record JAEZYO010000460.1, read on the forward strand.
TGCTCGGTCCCGGCGGGCCCCTCCAACGCTCGCTCGAAGGCTACGAGGAGCGTCACGGCCAGCTCGAGATGGCGCGAGCGGTCGAGCGCACGCTCCGGGAAGGTCGCGTGCTCGTGTGCGAAGCGGGCACCGGTACGGGAAAGACTCTTGCCTATCTGCTCCCTGCCATTCTGAGCGGCAAGAAGGTCATCGTCTCGACGGCGACCCGGGCGCTCCAGGAGCAGATATTCGGAAAGGACCTTCCCCTCATCGCGCGCACCCTCGGGCTCGCCCCGCGCGCGGCGCTGATGAAGGGCATCGGCAACTACGTCTGCCGGCGCCGGTACCAGGACTTTCGGCGCGGCGAGGAGGCCGGGCGCCCCGAGCACGCTCGGTCGCTCGCCCTGCTCGAGAGCTGGATCGCCGAGACGGAGACCGGTGATCTCGCCGAGCTCGCGAGCCTGCGCGAAGACGATCCGATTCGAGCCGAGATCGCCTCATCGAGCGAGACCCGCCTCGGGCAACCCTGCCCTCACTACGAGTCCTGCTTCGTGACCAGCATGAAGCGCGAGGCCGAAGCGGCGGAGCTCGTGGTGGTGAACCATCACCTCTTCTTCGCGGACCTCGCGCTCAGGGGGCCTCACCCGGGCCGGGTGCTACCCGACTACGACGCGGTCATCTTCGACGAAGCGCATCAGCTCGAAGACGTCGCGACCCTGTTCTTCGGCATCCGCGTCTCCGATCGCCGCATCGAGCGAGTGCTCAGAGATGCCGAGCGCGCGCTCCGCTCGACCGGCGAATCGGGAGCGCTCTTCGCCGGAGGCGAGCGGTTGATCGAAGCCGTGCGCAGCGCGACGCGGCTCCTGTTCCGCGAGCTCGCGCGCCTGGGCGGCGGCGCGGAGGGCCGCGTCACGCTCGAGCGAGACGTGTGGGCCGGGCCCGCGCAAGAGCGCTGGTTCGAGCTCGATCGGACGCTCGACGGCCTGGGCGCGCTCGCGGCGAGCACGCGCGGGAAGCTCGAGGGGCCTACCGGGCGCGGGAGCGCCTTCGAGGCGCTCGAGGTCACCGAGCGCCGCGCCGAGCTCCTGCGCGAACAGCTCGCCGCGATCGTCGACGGCGGCGCCGGGCGCGTGACCTGGCTCGATCTCGGCCCGAAGGGCGCGGCGTTGAGCTCGTCTCCCGTGGACCTCTCTCACGCTCTTCGAGAGCGCATCTTCGAGAGCGTACCGGCGGTGGTGCTCACGAGCGCGACGCTCGCCACCGTCAGGAGGAAGAACGACGAACCCGACACTACGGGCGCGTTCGGCTATTTGCGCTCGCGCCTCGGCATCGCCGATTCGGGCGTCGTGGTCGACGAGCTCGTGGTGAGCTCGCCGTTCGATTTCGAGCGCCAGGCGCTGCTCTACACGCCGAAGGATCTGCCCCCGCCGAACACGAGCGACTTCACGCGCGCCGCGGCCGATCGCATCGCCGAGCTCTGCCGCATCACGCGCGGCGGTTGCTTCGTGCTCACCACCTCGGTGCGCTCGATGCGCGCGCTGCACGCGCTGCTCCGCGAGCGCTTGCCGCTCTCGCGCTTGCTCCTGCAGGGCGAGGGCTCGAAAGCGGCGCTGATCTCGGCGTTCCGCGCGGACGGCAACGCGGTGCTCGTCGCGACCATGAGCTTCTGGGAGGGCGTCGACGTGCCGGGCCAGGCGCTGCGCCTGGTGGTGCTCGAGAAGATTCCGTTCGCGGTGCCGACGGATCCGGTCGTGATGGCGCGCTCGCGCGTGCTGGAGGAGCAGGGCAAGAAGCCGTTCATCGACCTGCACGTGCCTGCCGCCGCGCTCACGCTCAAGCAAGGCTTCGGCAGGTTGATACGCTCGCGCTCCGATCGCGGCATCGTCACGCTGCTCGACGAGCGCGTGCACCGCCGCGGTTACGGGCGCCTGTTGCTCGAGGCGCTGCCGCCGGCGCGCCGGACCCACGAGCTCGAAAGCGTGCGCGACTTCTGGTCGTCGCTCGATCGAGGCTAGAGGTACCGGCGCGCTCGGGCGCCCGAGCCTACTTGCCCTTCTTCTTCACGGGAGCCGGGGCCTTCTTGGCGGGCGGCGCCTTCTTGGCGGCGGGCGACGCCTTCGGGGCTGCCTTCTTGGCCGGCGCCTTCGATGGCGGAGCCGCGGCCGCCGGCGCCTTCTTGGCCGGACCTTTCTTGGCGGGAGCCGGCGCCTTCTTGGCGGTGGGAGGTGCCTTCGCGGGCGCCTTCTTGGCCGGAGCTTTCTTGGCGGGAGCCGGCGCCTTCTTGGCGGCGGGGGCGGGCTTCGCAGGCGGCGCCTTCTTGGCGGGCGGCGCCTTCTTGGCCGGAGGGGCCTTGGGTGCCGGAGTAGCCTTCGCGGGTGCCTTCTTGGCGGGCGGCGCCTTTGCAGCCGGTGCTTTCTTGGCCGGAGGGGCCTTGGGCGCCGGAGCAGCCTTCACGGGTGCCTTCTTGGCGGGCGGCGCCTCCTTCTTGGCCGGAGGGGCTTTGGGCGCTGCCGCCTTGGCGGCTTTGGGCGTTGCCGCTTCAGGCGCCGGAGCAGCCTTGGCGGGTGCCTTCTTGGCCGGCGGAGCCTTGGGTGCGGGGGCCGCCTTCGCGGCGGGAGCCTTGGGCGCAGGCGCTGCCTTCTTGGCCGGCGGAGTCTTGGGTGCGGGAGCCGCCTTGGCGGGTGCCGGCTCCTTGGCTGCGGCTGCTTTCGGCTCGACCTTCTTCACGGGTGCAGCCTTCTTGGGCGGCGCCTTCGCTTCAGGCTTCGACTTCTTTGCGGGCGCTTCGTCCTCGTCCTCGTCGCCTTCGTCCTCGTCGAGATCTTCGTCCTCGTCTTCTTCGTCGAGGTCTTCGTCTTCTTCTTCGAGGTCCTCGTCCTCTTCGTCTTCGTCGACGGGCTTCGACGCCTTCGGCTTCGAGGCTTGCGGCTTCGACGCTTTCGCCGTCGCCTTGGGAGCGGGCGCTTCGTCCTCGTCTTCTTCGTCGAGGTCTTCGTCTTCTTC
>JAEZYO010000567.1 GCA_023419055.1 Pseudomonadota bacterium
GTCCCCGACCAGGACCGAGGTCGCCCCCCGGAGCTCGGCGGCAGCGGCCACGGACACCTCCGGGCCCACGCCCGACGGGCATCCCACCGAAATCACGATCTGCGGCTTTTCGCGTGCTGCTCGGCGCTTTGCCATGACGGGCCGTCCCTAACACGCCGCGCGCGAGACGACCAACCGCATGCACTTGACTACATATTCACTCTAAGTAATGTAGTCGAGCATGTTCGAGATCACGCCCGATCCCGCGTTCAGCGACTGGTTCGAGGGCCTGAGCGAACCCGTGGCCATCGAGGTCACGACCGCGCTCGAGGTCGTGGCGGAGGCCGGCGCCGTGCTCGCTCCCACGCGAGTGCGGAGCCTTCTCCTCTGGTACGACGGCACCTCGACGGGTCCGCCTCTGGATCTCGTCGCTTTCGACGCCGTGCGCGATCTTCTGCTCTGGCAAACGGAGGCAGTTCGTTGCCTCGAGTCCGCGGCGTTCGTTGCGCGCCTCGAGAGACTCGAACCGGAAGCGGCCGTAGAGGTGCTCTTGGCCGTCGCCCGGCTGCGCACCGAAATCGACGCGACGAAGAAGCTCGTCCGCTTGGGGAGCGTCGCGCAAGCGCGAGCCATGCGCGGGCCAATGCACGTGACCACCGCGCGTGAGGCCCGGGTGCTCGAGGAGCGCTTCGGGGTTCGCCCCACCGAGCCGTCGCTCGTCTCCGGGATCGAGAAGAGCTTCTTCGCCGTCCTCGGGCTCGCGGGACTCGACCCCGAGCGAGTGGTCAACTCGGAGAGCGGGCTCCGCGAGCTGACGCTCGAAACGTCACCTCGCATCCGGGTGCTGTTCGGGCTCGATTTCGAGGGCAAGCGCCTGATCGCCCTCGTGGGTGAAGCGCTCGATCGACGATACTACGGTGACTCGGTGCGCTTCGCCGAGCAACGCTTCGCCCACTACCTCTCGACCGCCGCACGAACCGCCGATCATCGATGAAGACTTGGAAGTCACTCAAGGAATCACGTCTCTCGCCCCAGGCACAGGCGCGCGTGCGCACGCGCGTCGCTCAGGAGCTCGAGGAGCTCACGCTGCGCGGACTTCGTCGAGAGCTCGAGCTCACTCAAGAGGAGGTCGGGCGCTCCGCTCAGATGACCCAGTCGGAGCTCTCCCGGCTGGAGGCGCGCCGCGATCACCTCACCTCCACCCTGCGCCGCTACGTCGAGGCGCTGGGGGGCAAGCTCGAGATCACGGCCGTCTTCGGCACGCGCCGGATCAAGCTCACGGACGCGTGATCTCGGCGCTCGCGCTACTTCAAGCGGCCGCCCAGAGACACGGCCGAGCACGCGAGCATCGACGCCTCTCGCAGCAGCTGGAGCACGGTGTCCCGATCGGTGCACTCGGGCACGTTGTCGAGGATGACCTGAGCGAAGTGCTTGGCGCCCGCGTGAATCGCCTCGAAGTGCTGGAGCTGCTCGGGGTTCGCGTGGTGATGGGAAAAGACGTACTCGGGGTCGAACGCGCTCATCGCAGACAGAGTCCTTGAGAGCACACGTGTAGGTCAAGCCCGTCCGCCCGGACCTACATTCACCTCGAACCTGCGCCAAGGCAGGCTCGAGGTTACGCCTCTTCTTCTTCGGCCTCTTCCTCTTCGATCGGAGAGCGAGCCGCAGCCTCGTCCGCCTCCGGCGAGCGCAGCTTGTAGCCCGAGCCGCGCAGCGTCTCGAGCGGCAGCGCCGCGCCGAGCTTCGCGCGCAGGCGCCGCACGTGGATGTCGACGGTTCGCGGCCCGCCTTCGTAGCGGTTGCCCCAAACTCGAGCGAGCAAGTGTTCGCGCGAGAGCACCTTGCCCCGGCGCTCGCACAGGTAGGCGAGGAGCGCGAACTCTTTCGCCGTGAGCTGGACCGGGCGCCCGTCGACGTAGACCTCGTGACCGGCCTTGTCGACCACGATGCCCGCCACCTTGTGGCGCTCTTCCGTCGCGAACTCGCTCCGCCGCCACTCGAGCGAGCGGATGCGTCCGTAGAGCTCTTCCGGCACGTAGGGGTGCAGCACGAAATCATCGAACCCGCTCGAGGGCTCGATGCGTGCGACTTGTCCCACCGTGACGGCGATGATCGCGCCCACGTTGTCGAAGTACGGTTCCTTCCGCACCGCGCGCAGGGCCGCGACCGCGAGGTCAGGCCGATCGAGCGCCTCGAAGACGAGCGCGCGAGGCCTGATTTCGAGCTCGTCGTCGTCGTCCCCAATCAGGTTCACCGGGTCGTCCCAGAGATCCAGAGTGCGAACGGTTGCGCCGAGCTGGCGAAGAGTCGATGCCGCCCCCTCTTCACGCTCCAGCATGGGACCGTGACCGATGACCGCCACGAAGCTCTTCGCCCGACTGAACGAGTGACTATTGAGAGATTTCAGTGCCACCGACGGTTATCCGCGCAATCTTGATGGTTGGGCAGCCAACGCCGACGGGGACCGATTGGCCGTCCTTGCCGCACGTCCAGATCCCGTCGGAGATAGCCACGTCATTTCCCAGCATGGTTACCTCACGCAATGTTTCGGGACCGTTGCCGATTAGGTTCACGTTTTTCAGAGGCGCCGTGATCTTCCCATCTTCGATCAAGTAGCTTTCCGTGAGCGAGAAGACGAAGTCCCCGTTCGAGATGTCCACCTGACCGCCGCCGAAGGTTTTCGCAAAAATTCCGCGTTTCACGGAGCGAATCACTTCCTCCGGATCGTGCGGCCCGGCCAGCAGGACGGTGTTGGTCATGCGGGGCATCGGCACGCAAGCGAAGCTCTCGCGGCGACCGTTTCCGGTCGGGTCCACGCCGAAATGTTTCGCCGACAATCGGTCCTGCATGTACCCGCGAAGCATCCCGTCCTCGATGAGAACGCTGCGCCGCGGCTCCATGCCCTCGTCGTCGACGTTGATCGAGCCGCGGCTCTGGAGGAGTGAAGGATCGTCCACGACGGTGCAGAGCGGGCTCGCCACCTGCTGCCCCACCTGCCCGGTGTAGTTGCTCGTGCCCTTACGATTGAAGTCGGCTTCCAGCCCGTGGCCGACCGCTTCATGGAGCAAGATTCCGCTGTCGCCTGGCCCGAGCACGACCTCCATTTGCCCCGCCGGAGCCTTGCGTGCGTCGAGCAAGACCAAGGCCTGACGCGCCGCTTCTTCCGCGTGCCACTCCGGGGTCTTGTTGGCGAAGTAGCCGAGCGTCATTCGTCCCCCGCCTCCACTGCGACCGGACTCGCGCTTGCCCTGCTTCTCGGTCACCACCGAAATGCCGAAGCGCAGGAGGGGCTGGATGTCGTGCGCCATCCTGCCGTCGCTCGTCACGATCAGGACCTCGCGCACTTCTTCCGCAAAGCTTGCGCTGACTTTGACGACGGAGGGGTCGAACGCGTGCGCGGTGCGGCTCGCCCGTTCGAGGAGCGCCCGCTTCTCGACACCGCTCACGTCGATGCTGAGCTCCGGCAACTCGTAGCGGCTCGGGAGCACGAGCGCGTCCACCTTTTGTGGAGGCGCGCCGGAGGACTCGTTCGCGATCCGCGCGGCAGTCGTGGCCGCGCGCGACATCGCCTCCCAGCTCAGATCCTCGACGTGCGCGTAGCCGGTCGCGTCGCCCTTCTGCACGCGCACGCCGAGACCCATACCGACTCCCCGAGAAGCGCTCTTGGTGATGCCCTCCTCGAAGGTCAACCCGCCCGCGGCGCGGTACTCGAAGAAGAGATCGGCGTAGTCACCGCCGCGGCTGAGCGCGATGGCGAGCAGCTTGCGGCAAATCTCGGCGTCGACGGGGGCGGAACCACCAGGCGAAAACGGGGCACGGTAGCGGGCGCTCTGAGACATCGGCGGAAGCCTAGCAGAGCGGGGGACCGCCCGCGAAAGGCTCCGAGTCGCAGAGGCGCCCAGCGCTACGCCGCCAGTCGCCCGGCCGCTCGCGCGCGCTTGCCGTGCGCGGGTTCCAGGCTCGAGAACGCGCCCAGGCCGAAGCGCGGCATGTTGACGTAGATGTTCTCGAAAGCGCCTCGCGGCACGACGTAAGTCTCGTGCCAGATACCGACGTCGCCGTTTTTGCCGATGCGGCGGTTGAAGGCCGCCCAGGCCGGGAAATGCTGACCGCTCCGGTCGCTCGCGTACGCAAGGAGCTTCTCCTTCGACTCCCAGTACTGGACCATGAAGAGCCCGCCGTTGACCGCGCCGAGCAGCCCCGAGCCAGGTCGCTTCGCGAGCTCCCTCATCATGCGCGGCATGACGAGCGCGACCGGCAACCAGCGATGGATCTTCCACCAGTGGTTGATGCGCATCCCGATCAGAAACACCACGACTCCCTCTTCGCGCACCGCGGTCATTCGATCTCGGATCACGTCTGACATGTGCTTTCTCCCTTCAGCGGCTCGCAAGAGCCAGGTTTACGGTGTTAACTTCTCAAGCAAAAAAAAGGACCTGACTCACTTGCGTCGAGTCTCGCCGGCACCGAGCCCGACCTCGATCAACCGAAGCGTGAGCCCGGCCTGCGCACGAAAAGCGCGCTCGTCCATGCTCTCCCGGAGCTGCCCCATGAGCCAGAGGCTCACGATGCCGTGCAGCGTGGACCAGACGTAGAGGGCGACCTCGCGAGGCTCGCGCCGCGCGAACACCTTCGACTCGATGCAGTCCTCGACGCGCTCCACCAAGAACTCGAACGTGCCCCGCGAGCGCTCGTCGTTCTCCCTGTAGATGCGCTTGAAGCCGAGATCACGGCAGTTCGTGAGGAACATGAGCTCGTAGTCGCGCGGATGCTCGAGCGCGAAGTCGATGTACGCGAGACCGGCGAGGCGCAGGCGCTCGAGCGGAGTTTTTCCCGCGAGCGCGCGGCCGAGGTAGCTGCCGAACGTCCCGAACGCCTCCCCGAGCAGGCTCGCCAAGAGCGCATCCTTGTCGTCGAAATGCCGGTAGAGCGCCGTCGCGCTGATCCCCACTCGTTCGGCGACCGTTCTCATCGAGAACCGAGCGAGACCCTCCTTCAGGAAGACCTCGCGGGCCTCGTTCAGGATGTGTTGCCGGGTCTCCGTCGCCATCGCGTTAACAGTGTTAACTCCCACCATCTTCGCTGTCAAGTGACCGTTGCGATCAGCCTCGACGAATGCCTTCCCGGTGCGGCCGGGGCCGCTCTGTCTGCGTGCTAACGCTATCACTCGCGAGGCTCGACCAGTGTGGATCGCTCGCGACCAGCGCAGAGCGTGTTCGATCGGAAACGCGTGTCGCTAGTATCCGCGAGCCCAAGGGGTCGATATGCCCGACCGTCGTGCAGGGCCGGGCGCTTGACGAGGTGTGTTCCATGCGAAATGTCCATTCTCGATCGCTGTTCTTCATTCCGTCCGTGCTCGCGCTCGTCGCGTTCGTGAGCTGCTCCGACGACTCCGAGCCGAGCGACTCCGGCAACTCCTCGGGACCGGGCGGCACCGACGGCGGAAGCGCTAGCGGCGGAACCGCGGGCTCGAGCGGCACCGACGGCGGTAGCGCCGGCAACGGCGGAACGGCTGGCAAGGCGAGCGGCGGAACCGCAGGCTCGAGCGGCGGAACCGCGGGCTCGAGCGGCACCGACGGCGGTAGCGCCGGCGCCGGCCAGGGCGAAGGCGGCGGCGACGACGGCGCCGCGGGCGCGCCGGAACCGAACTGCGAGTTACCCTTTCCCGCCGGGGGAGGTGGGCAGGGTGGTGGGGGT
>JAEZYO010000572.1 GCA_023419055.1 Pseudomonadota bacterium
AAGGTTTCGCAGGAGGCGAGCACCTCTTCGCGCGAAGGTCCGCCTCCGGGATTGCCCCCGTCCGGTTCGTGGGGAGCCGTCGAAGGCGGGTCTTTCTCCGAGCTGCAGGCGACCGACCACGAGAGCAGGGCCCCGAGGGAGAGCCCGATCCACGCGCGCATCCTGCCGATGCTACCTGGGCGCTCCTTACCGTGGGAACGAAACCGAGCAAAAACGCCAGAATTTCCGCAAATCTGAGCTTCGGCCCACATTCGGCGCTATCTTGCGCGCCCTGCTTTTTCAGAAGGCAAGCCGATGCAGCTATTCGAGCACCCCTACGCACGCTTCCTCCACCGCGTCGCGAAGCCCAACCGCTACACGGGCTCCGAGCACGGCGTGCGCACCAAGGATTGGAGCTCGGTGCAGGCACGCGTCTGCCTCGCGTTCCCGGACATCTACGACATCGGCATGAGCCACCTCGGGTTCCGGATCCTCTATCGGATCCTGAACGACGATCCGCGCACGCTGGCCGAGCGCGCGTACACGCCCTGGATCGACATGCAGCGCGAGCTCGTCGAAAACGGCAAGCTCCTGGTCTCGCTCGAGTCGGCGCGGCCGCTCTGCGATTTCGACGTCGTCGGCTTCTCGCTGCAGTACGAGCTCACTTACACGAACATCCTCACCATGCTCGATCTGGGCGGCATCCCGCTCCGGAGCGAGCACCGGAGCGACGATGATCCGCTGATCATCGCGGGCGGCCCCGTGGCCACCCACGCCGAGCCCATGGCCGCCTTCATCGACGCCTTCTTGATCGGCGACGGCGAGGAAGCGACGAGCGAGATCGCGCTCACCTGGACCGAAGCGAAGCGCGCCGGGTTGCCTCGCCACGAGCGCTTGAGGCGGCTCGCCGGCATCGAAGGCGTCTACGTGCCGTCCCTCTACGCGACCGCGATCGACGACGAGAGCGGCCTCGAGGTCGTCACGCACGCGAAAGACGCGAACGTTCCCTTCCCGGTGCGCCGCCGGCTCGTGGAAGATCTCTCGAAGTTTCCCTTCCCCGACGACGGCCCGGTCGGCGGCCCCGAAGCCATCTTCGATCGCATGAGCATCGAGGTCGCGCGCGGCTGCACGGAGGGCTGCCGCTTCTGTCAGGCGGGCATGATTTACCGCCCCGTGCGCGAGCGCGACCCGGAGGAGGTCATCTCCACCGTGATGAAGGCGCTCGACAAATCGGGGCACGACGAGGTGAGCCTGACCGCGCTCTCGACCGCGGACGTCAGCTGCATTTCGCCGATGATCAAGCGCCTGGTCGAGAAGACCGCGCCGGAGCGCGTGAGCCTCGGCGTGGCGTCGCTCCGCGCGTACGGGCTCGCGGAGGATTTGCTCGACGACATGCGCATGGTGCGGGCGTCGGGCCTCACCTTCGCGCCCGAGGCTGGCACTCAGCGCATGCGCGACGTCATCAACAAGAACGTCACCGAGGCGCAGCTGCTCGAAACCGCCGAGCGCGTGTTCAAGCGCGGCTTCGACAAGATGAAGCTCTACTTCATCATCGGCCTCCCCACCGAAGAAGACGTCGACGTCGAGGGCATCGTCGAGGTCGGCAAGAACGCGCTCGGCGTGGGCAAGCGCATGGGTAAGCACCCGCGCGTGACCGTCAGCGTGTCCACGCACGTGCCCAAGCCGCACACCCCGTTCCAGTGGGCGGCGCTCGATCCGCTGAGCGAAATCGAGCGCAAGCAGGAGCTTTTGCGACAGAAGGCGCGCGGTATCAAAGGCCTTCAGCTCCGCACCCACGACGCGACCACGACCGTGCTCGAGGGCATCCTCGCGCGCGGCGATCGGCGCCTCGGCGACGTGATCGAGCGAGCGTATCTCCGCGGCGCGCGCTTCGACTCTTGGGAAGACCAGCTGAAGCTCGAGCTCTGGAAGGAAGCGCTCGAGCACTTCGGCGTGGAAAAATCGATCTTCCTCGGCACCATCCCGGTGCGCGCTCGCGTCCCCTGGGATCACCTCGACATCGGGCTCGAGGACGGCTTCCTCGCGCGCGAGTACCGTAAAGCGCTCGCGGGTCGCCTGAGCCCGCCGTGCGGGAAGGTGGCCGGGAGCTTCATCCACCACGACAATGTCCAGGCTGCGCAGGCCGACCAGCGTCGGCTCGTCTGCTACGACTGCGGCATCGCCTGCGATCTCGGGCAGATGCGGAGCGACCGCATCGACGGGCTCACGCGCCTTGGCGCCGAGCTACCGGGGCAGCGCGCGCGCTTGCCCATGCTCCAGCGCGAGCGCGATGATCGTCCCGAGCTCAAGGGGGCAAAGCACCACCCGGAGAACTTCCGCCCCGTGCGTTCGGGTGGCGCTCCGCTCACCTACCGGCTTCGCTTCGACAAGGTCGGCCCGGCGGCGTTGCTCGGCCACCTCGACTTGATCCGCGAGCTCCCGCGCGTGATGCGCCGCGCGGCCCTCCGCACGGCGTACAGCGAGGGCTTCCACCCGAAGGCGGAGATGAGCTTCGGACCCGCTCTCTCACTCGGAGTGGCGAGCCTGGACGAGTACGTCGACGTCAAGCTCGTCGATCCTCCTTCTCCGGAAGAGGTGCTCTCGCGCCTTCAGACCGCAGCGAGCGGCGGCCTTCGTTTCACGGCTTCTGCCGCGCTCGCGCCGAAGGACCCCTCGCTCGCGGCGATCGTGACGGGAGGCCGCTACGTGGTGGCGTTGCCGGAGAGCGCGATCGATGAGCTCGGGGGTCGCGCTGGCCTCGCCGCTCTCGTCGACGCGTTCGTGGAGAAGAGCGAGCTCAAGCTCCGTCGCAGCATCGAAGGCGGCATCGCCAAGATGGTGGACGTCCGGGCGCTCACGCGCTCGCTCGAGATCGCCGATGACTCGGCGCACGACGCGCTCGAGCGGGCAGGCGTGATCGGGCGGGTCGTGCCGCTCTTCGCGACGATGGTCATCAGCGCGAAGGGCTCGGCCAAGATCAGCGAGCTCGTGGAAGCGATCGTCGGTCGGCCGGGCTTTCCGTTCCAGGCCGTCCGCGTCGCCCTCCTCACCGAGAACGGCAGCCCGCTCGAGGTCGAGCGCCACCGCAAGCGCCCGGCTCCCCCGGCGCAGCCCGAAGCTTCGGTTTAGGACCGGCGCTGAGTCTACCCGACCATGCGCGCGCACTGCGCGACGACGTCGTGCGTCGTGAAGTCGGTCCCGCAGCTCAGCCACTTGGCGACGTTGGCCGAGACGCCGAGCATCTGACTGTACGTCTCCGAGCTCACGCCCCAGAGCAC
>JAEZYO010000609.1 GCA_023419055.1 Pseudomonadota bacterium
CACCGGTGCCGGTGCTCGCGCCACCGCTGCCGCTCCCGCGAGCGGCCTCTGCATCACTGCCGGCCGAGCAGCCGAAGGCCGCAAGCGCCACGGCTCCGCCGGCAAAAGCTAGATAAGTGATCGCCTGCATGCGACCTCGAAACCATCTGTAGCACGCGTGCTCGTGAATCGCCCTACGACATCGAAGTCAGTGGGGACCGATTCATCACACCCCAATACACGAGCGGTGCGAGAGTGCCGGGGGTGTGTCCAGGGGTGCCGAGGGCGTGTGGGAAGCGCTCTCGGCTACGGCTCAGGGTTCCACCAACACGGGCCTTTGTCGGCGATCGCGGCTCGGGCGCGCTCGCGAATTCGGGACAGTTCCTCGGGATCCAGCGGACGAACGGTGCGGGCCGCCTCGAACGCGGCATCCTGCTCGTTCTCGAAGCTCAAGCCGAGCAGCGTGACATCCGGATCATAGCTCAGGGTGTAGGCGAGACAGTCGCTCACGGAGAGCCGCGGTAGGCTCGGTTCGCCCTCGAGCGACTGGCCCCCGGAGCTCCACTTGCCGCGCGGCCGCTCCGCGAGCGGCCGGCCGTATCCGGCCGTGTCCCCGAGCAGCTTTCCGGCGCCGAACGTCTTGAAGCACACGCTGCCGACACCGTGACGCCGGGTGAGCGGCAATATTTCGTCGATGTAACGCGCGTCCACGAAGGGGCCGAGCGGAAACATCACCACGTCACATAACCCCGCAGGGATAGCGTGCGCCAACACGTCCGGGTGGTGTGAGGAGATACCGACGAAGCGCGTCTTGCCCGCGCGCACGCAAGCCCGGAGCTCCTCGAAGCGCCCTTCGCTCTCGAGCTTCCGCAAGCTGTCCAGGCTCGATACCGCGTGGAAGACGAAGAGATCGGTGTGGTCGAGCCCGAGCCGGCCGAGGCTTCCGTCCACTTGCTCCGCGACGGGGCGATCGAAGTGGTCGACTTTGTCGATGAGGAAGACGCCGTCGCGCCGGCGGGAGCGGAGAGCGGCGCCGACGATCTCCTCGCTGTAGCCGTCCTCGTAGTTCGGCGCGGTGTCGATCAGGTTGAGCCCCGCGTCGAGGGCTCGAGTCAAGGTCGCGACGAGGGTAGGGGCGCCGACGCTGCGGTCGGCGATGTCGCCGATTCCGAGGCTCGTCGCGACGAAGCCGGTCCGGCCGAGCTCACGGCGGGGGGAGAATGAATGCGCTGTCATTCGAGCGAAGCCTTACTACCCCACGCCTGTGAACGAAAGCGGCGGCGCCTCTCGATCGACGAGATAATAGAAGCGCTCCTTGAACTGGTCCGGCGTAAGGTTCGCGATCCGCGCGAAGCGCTCGATCTCTTCCGGCTTCTCGAAGTCGTCGCGCCGCAGGCGGATCATGTAGCGGCGCGCGATCTTGAAGTACTCGGTCTGCGTGTCGACCATGCGCACGCGAGTGCGCCCCGTCTTCGGGTCGAGCATGTCCTCGAACTTGATCGGCTTGAACGTGCCTTGCTGCACCGTCACCATCGCGCCGGAGCCGCCGTCGATGAGGTACTTCGCCGCGCAGTAGCCGAGGTCGCGCGTGTACTCCATGTCGAACGGGATGGGATCGGTCGAGCGGAGCTCGTACCCGATGTTCTTCGCGACGATGGTGAGCTTGACGCCGAGCTCCCGCAACGTCTGCTGGACCTTGTTCTTGATGATCGGGCCGAACTCGACCTCCGCCAGGCGGATGTGATCGTGCTCGTCGCGCTCGAGCGGGCCGAACGCCTCGAGCTCGTTCGTCTCGAGGTGCTCGACCAGGCCCTCCGCCAGCACCGCCACGCCGTCCGAGCGTCCGCTCGCGAGGCGCTTGATGATCGCCCCCGCCAGGATGTCCGCCATCTCGTCGAGCGGGATCGGGCGGCGCCCGAACTCCTCCGGGATCATGGTCAAGGTGGCGCCCGCGGCCTTGCCGATGCCGAGCGCCAGGTGGCCCGCCTTGCGACCCATGGCCACGACGAAGTACCAGCGGGAGGTCGTCTGCGCGTCGGTGAGCAGGTCCTTCACGATGCCGGCGCCGACGTGACGCGCGGTCTGGTACCCGAACGTCGGCGTGTTGTCCGGCAAGTCGAGATCGTTGTCGATCGTCTTCGGGACGTGGACCACCTTGAGCGCGCCGTGCGCCGCGGCGGCGAGCTTCATCGCGCTGAACGCGGTGTCGTCGCCGCCGATGGTGATGAGTCGATTCACTCCGAGCTTCGCGAGCGCGCCGAGCGTCGCGTTCAGGTGAGCGGGATCTTTCGTCGGGTTGGCGCGCGCGGTGCGGAGGTACGAGCCCCCGCGAAAGTGCAGGCGCGAGACGGTCTCGATGTCGAGGCGCTGCACTTGCTCGATGGAACCCTGCATCAAGCGCGAGAAGCCGTCCTTCACGCCCAGGACCTCCCAGCCGGAGAGGCAGGCGCGAATGGTAGCCGCGGCGATCACGCTGTTGATGCCCGGCGCCGGGCCGCCGCCGACCAGGAGGGCGAGCTTCGGTTGTCGTTCCATGCGCCTTCAAAGGGTAGGGATGGAACAGCGCCTCGCCAAGGCCGCCCCACCTTCACCGAGCAGTTCGGCCCGTCGGAAAGCTACGCAGCCGAGGCGCGAAATAGCGCGACAATCAGCTCTTCTTCGCGATGCGCTTGCCGGTCTCGCCGGGCTCGAAGAAATGAACGCGGCCGAGATCCACGAACATCTCGACCTGATCGCCGGCCTTCACGCCCGAGAACGCGTCCACGTGCGCAACGCTGTGCGGGTGCTTTTCGGTCGCGAGGTAGACGTCCATCTTGTCGCCGAGTGGTTGGACCAGCGTGACCTTGAAGCGGAGTGAGTTGTCCTCCGTGGCGAAGCGCGCGTGCTGCTTGTCGCTGATCGCCTCCGGTCGCACGCCGAGCACCACGTCCTCTCCGACTCGCCCCTCGAGCTGGCCCTTTGCCCAATCCGGCACCGGGAGCTTGCCGGTTCCCTCGTCGAAGTAGAGCTTGCCGCCCTCGCTCACGAGCTTGCCTTCGAAGAAGTTCATGGGCGGGCTGCCGAGGAAGCCCGCGACGAAGCGGTTCGCCGGGTGATGGTAGATCTCGAGCGCGCCGTCCACCTGCTGGACGATGCCGTCCTTCATCACCACCACGCGATCGCCGAGCGTCATCGCCTCTTCCTGGTCGTGGGTGACGTAGACGGTGGTCGCGTTCAAGCCCATGTGAATCTGCTTGATTTCGGCGCGCATCTCGACGCGGAGCTTCGCGTCGAGGTTCGAGAGCGGCTCGTCGAAGAGGAAGCACTTCGGGTCGCGCACGATGGCGCGCCCGAGCGCGACGCGCTGGCGCTGGCCGCCGGAGAGCGCCTTCGGCTTGCGATCGAGCAGGTGCTCGATGCCGAGGATCTTGGAGGCGTGCTTCACCTTCTCGGCGATGGTGCTCTGCGGCACCTTCCGCAGCTTGAGCGCGAAGGCCATGTTCTCGCGCACGGACATGTGCGGATAGAGCGCGTAGCTCTGGAACACCATGGCGATGTCGCGATCTTTCGGCGGGACGTCGTTCACCACGCGTTCACCGATGGAAATCGTGCCGGAGGTGATCTCCTCGAGGCCCGCGATCATGCGCAGCGTCGTGGATTTGCCGCAGCCGGAGGGCCCGACCAGGACCACGAACTCGCGATCTTTGATGTCCAGGCTCACCCGGTCGACGACCTTGACCCCACCTTCGTAAACCTTGACGACGTCCTTGAGGGTAACTCCAGCCATCTTGTTGCCTCGAGCTGTTCCTTACACGAAGAGCGTCTTCGGCGCTCGGAGCAGCGAGCCCGGTGACGCGTACCGGCGCTGTCGGCATCATACTCACCGAGTCGGGTAGTGCCACGGCGAAATGGGTGCGGAGAGGCGCCGAGCTTCGCGCGGGTGGAACGCGCCGTGGGGGATTCTGACGGTCGCGCTCGGCGTGGAGAGCAGTTACTGTTTTCGGATGAAATTCCGTCGTGCGCTGTCGCTCGGGGTGCTCGCGGGAGCGCTCCTCGGCTGCGCGGGCGCGCCGGCTGCGCCGCGCGACGAGCGACCCCGAACGAACCGCCCTGCATCGCCGGCTCCGTCGGCGAAGCCGGTCGTCGACGCGGAGGTGAAGGGGCCGCGCCTCGTCGAGGGACCGACCTGGTTCCCCCATGACGGCTTCGAGCTCGCGGCGCGGAGGGGCAGCGCGCTCGATGCGAGCGGTGTGCTCGATGCACCGGCCGGCAAGCACGGCCGTGTCACCCGCAAGGGCGAAAAGCTCGTGTTCGGCGACGGGAGCCGCGTCGAGTTCTGGGGTGCCACTTTCTCGGGTGATGCGAGCTTCCCCGAGCCGGAGCGAGCAGACGCGCTCGCCGAGTATTGTGCGCTCCTCGGCTTCAATCTGGCCCGGCACACGCTCCGAGCGCCGACCCCCGAGGCCCTCGAGCGCTTCGACACCTTCGCCGCCCGGCTGACGGCGCGCGGTGTGTACCTGGCGCTCGAGTTCGAGCTCGAGGGGGACCTCGACGAGCCGCGCGTCGCCGAGTTCGAGGAGCACGTTGCGGCGACGCTGTCCCGGCGGAACGCGCAGACGCGCAAGATCTACGCGCAAGATCCCGCGCTCGCCGTCGTCTTCGTCACGAGGAGCGGCCCCGCCACCGGCTCGAACCCGCGCGAAGCCTTCGAGCTCGAGGCTCGATTCCGGAAGCGCATGTTCGAACGAGTCCGGAAAGCCGGCTACAAGGGGCTGCTCGCGGGGCAAAACCCCCGCCTCGAACCGAACCTCGAGCTTGCCCTGAACGCGCTCGCGGACGTCGGGAGCACCGCGCTTTCTGGCCTGCCGGCGCGCGATCCGGCGCTCCTCTTCGAGGAGGGGCCGGTCGTGGAAGCGGCGCTTCGTCGTGTGGCCGGCCGTCCTTACGTCGTCTCCGACGGACCGAGCCCGCTGCCGCTCTTTCAGGCGGATCGATTGGCGCTGATGGCGGCGTACGCCGGTCTCTCGCGCTTCACGGTGACGGACCTGTTTTCGAGCCGCGTCTTCACGAGCTCGGACGCGGGCTGCGCGCCCGGGGAGCTCGCGGAGCTCCGCTGCCAGCCCGGGTTACTAGCCCTCATGCCGGCGCTCTCGCGCCTCGTCGTGAGGCGGGATCTTCGCGAATCGGTGGACCGCGTCTATCCGACGTTGAGGTCGGAGGACCTGCTCGTGTCGGGCGCTGGCCGACCGGGTTTACCGCCTGGTGCCGGCTACGTGACGTCGAGCGGGTTCGACTTCGATCTGCCGGGGAAACCGAGCGCTGGAGTCGAGTGGATCTCTCGCTACGTGAAAGGCGATAGCGCTACCAGTACGACGGGGCAGGTCTTCGTCGACTTCTCTTTGGCGCGGCTCGAGATCGACGCTCCGCGCAATCAAGGGATCGTCGGGCGGGGCGCGGGGGAGCGGCGATCGCTGTCGAACCTGAGCGTTCAGGTCGAGCCCGGCTGGTCAGCGATCTGGGCCACCTCACTGGATCGACACGTCCTCGCCAAGACCACCCGCATCCTGATCAGTGCCGTCGGCAGGGTGAGCTACCGGGGAATGATGCTCGATCCGGACGGCGCCACCATTGCTGAAATCGGCGCACTTCCGCTCCTGGTCGAGCCCATCGTGGGCAGCGTGGAGCTCGCCGGGCTCGGCGGTGACACGACCGGTGCGAGCGTCTACGCGCTGAACAGCGCCGGAGAGCGCGTGGCGAGCGTGCCCGCAGCAACGGGTCCAGGCTCGGTGCGCTTCGAAATGCGGCCCGAATACCGCGCGCTGCACTACGAAGTCGTGCGTTGAGAGGGGCAGAGCGAGTCGGAACTTTGGGGAATTACGAGCACCTGAGACCAGTGCGAGCGTCTTGACGGTCTCGAGGAGATGGCCGAAGAATGGCCCTGCCAGGTCTCCCGAACAGCGCGCGTTCGCCGCGGATCCGGCAGAGGTAACGACGATTCATGAGATCGAAGCTTTCGGTGAAGATCGCGGCCGCCGTCCTCGGCTTTGCCTTCGCCGTCTACGGTGCGGCGTGCAGCGGGCAGGACAACGCGGATGACCGAGCCGAGCACGACCGGGAGCTGAACCCCGACTCTCCCGAGTTCATGGACGGCGGCGTCGAAGCGGCGCCGGTTCTTCCTTACGAAGAGCGCACCGAGATCTTCCCGGACTCGCCACCGAACCCACCGAGCTGCTCGGTGGAAGAGGGGGTGACGCTCGCGACCATCGTCGATTTCGAGGGTGGCGCGCCGACTTGGTTCAAGTTCGACGACGGCACCGCGCCCGTGGGGCAGGGGCTCTTGCCGCTCGATATCGGTAGCGATCCGCTGGTGCCCCCACCCATGACGCAGCCGAGCTGGGGCTTGATGTCGGTCGTGCTCGATCCGGCGCGTTGTGACAGCACGCAGGCGCTGCACGTGCAGGGCGGACCCTTCTCCAATTGGGGCGGCGGCCTCGGGTCACAGTACTTCAAGGTCACGGGAGACCTCGCCGCGGACAACGGCATTCCAAGCGACCCCATCAATCTCTTTTCGCCCATCGCCGCGGATCCGGACGACCCCGCTCTGGTTCGGGGCGTCGGCCTGAACGCCAGCGGATTCAAAGGCGTCGCGCTCTGGGCGCGCCGGGGTCAAAACAGCCAGTCGAGCTTTCGGCTGATCCTGAACGACAAGTACACGAGCAACGAAGCCGCGCGCCTCCAGTACAACCGCCAGCAGGGCCTCGAAGCCTTCTCGAACGTCCCGGAAGGTGGCCCCTATTGCGGCCGTATTCGCGCGTGCGTTCCAGCCGGAAGCACGTGCGCGAACGGCAAAGTCTGCAATCAGTCGCCGGACGACAACAACTGGTACTGCTACGACCCGGCGGCGGGAGACACCGTCGACACGATGACGACGCCGCGCTGCGATACGACCGACTGCAGCTCCGCGAACAACGTGGACTGCTTTTTCGACGGCGCGCAGTACGAGTGCGTGGAGATTTCGACCGGCAATGCGCTGACGTCGTTTCAGGAAGACGCGCTGTTCGAGGACAAGCCCTGCACGCCGCACATCTTCTCGGACAACTTCAAGCAGGCCGTCTGCTACGACCCCGACACGGACCCGGTGCCGCCCAACGAGAACGAGCGCTGCGACAACGGTTGGGCGGCAGTGATCAACGTCACGAACAACTGGGTGTTCTACCGCATCCCCTGGAGCGAATTCGCGCAGAACGACACGCTGGCCCTCGCTCCGGATTTCGGAATCGATTCGATCTACTCGATCAACCTCGGCTTTGCGCAGGGTCCGGTCGACTTCTACATCGACGACATCTCCTTCTATCGCTGATAGGTGCCGAGGTGCGGCGGCGCGGGCCAAAGCCCTCATGACCAAAGCCCCGAAGGCGAGCTACGCTTTTCGGGGCTTCTCCGTTTCGCATTACCCGGGTCGGGGTTATGGTAACGATATCCTAGAGGTTTTTGTGGCTAAATCGCCCACGCTCCATTAGTGCCGTGAGTGCCTCAATGACGGAGAAATTCCCGTTCGGTAAGGCGCCGTTCTGGCTCTTGGTCCTCTCGGTGGTCTCGACGCTCTTGCTCGTCGCGACGCGCCGGAAGCAGGCAGCCGAGAAGCCCGACTTGATTTTCGCGACGTTCGCGCCCCCGCACCTCGAGTCGTACAAGCGCGCGCTCCCGGAGTTCGAGCGCAACCACGGCGTCAAGATCTCGCTCCAGCTCGTGACGGGTCGCGCGCTCGAGACGCGCCTGCAGAACGCGATGCTGGCGGGGACCGACGTGCCCGACATGGTCGAGCTGAACGAAGGCGGGCTCGGATTTTTCACCAAGGGTCCGCTCAAGGACGTGGGGTTCGTCGACCTCACGGAGCGCGTCGCGAAAGAGAACCTGCGCGAGCGCATGGTCGAGTCCCGGTTCAGCCTCTGGTCGACGCGAGGCCGCGTGTTTGCGCTACCGCACGACGTGCACCCGGTGGGGCTCATCTATCGCGCCGACATCGTGGAGTCGCTCGGGATCGACGTGAACCAGCTCGACACCTGGGACGCGTTCGTGGCCGCCGGTCAGAAGGTCACGCGCGACAACGACGGGGACGGCATCGTCGATCGCTACATGATCGATCTGCCTGCAGGCGGCGGGTTCGTGCTGACGCTCCTGATGCTCCAGCGCGGTGGAGGGCTGTTCGACGAGCAGGGCAAGCTCTCGTTCAACACCAACGACACCGCGGACGTGTTCCTCTGGCACCTCCGCCAGTACTACGGCCCGAAGCGCATCGGCTACGAAGCGGGGTGGGGCCAGTCGATGCTCAAGGCGCTGACCGACGGGCTCGTCCTCTTCGTGTTCGCCCCTGATTGGCGCACCTTCACGATGCAGGACGAGGTGCCGAACCTGAGCGGGAAGATGAAGGTCATGCCGATGCCCGCCTGGGAGAAGGGCGGCCGTCGCACGAGCACCTGGGGCGGTACGGGGCTCGCCATCACCAGGGCCTGTAAGCGGCCGGACCTCGCGTGGGATTTCGCGAAGCACCTCTACCTCGACAAGAAGGCGCTCGGGGAGCGCTTCGCCCAGACCAACATCATCCCGCCGTTGAAGGGCGCGTGGGATCTGCCCGAGTTCAAGCAGCCGAACCCGTACTACATGGGCCAGCCGATAGGCTCTATCTACGCGAGCCTCGCTCCCACGGTGCCGCCGGTGTGGTCGACGCCCTTCAAGCGCGCCGCGGAGAACAAGCTGAACGAGGCGTACCTACGCGCCGTCGAGCATTACAAGCGGCACGGTGAAGACGGGATCGTGCCGTTCATCAAGGCGCAGCTCGACGAGGCCGAGGCGTACCTGCAAAAGCTCATCGATCGCAACGTGCTCGCGGCCACGGAGTAAGGGATGACCGACTCGACTTCAGCGAAAAAGCCAGTCGTGAAGAGCAGCGGCCCGCTCTACAAGGGCTTCGCGCCGTATCTCTTCCTCTCTCCGTACCTGATCTTGACGGCGATCTTCTTCATCTACCCGCTCTTGAACGCGGTGATGCTCGCGTTCTACCAGACGAACGGGCCTGCGAGCCGCACCTTCGTCGGGCTCGAGAATTTCTCGTTTTTGCTCTCGGACCCGGTGTTCCACAAGGCGCTGAAGAACACGACGCTCTTCGCCTGCGCGTCGATTTTCCTCCAGCTTCCGCTCTCGATGGGCCTCGCGGTGCTCTTGAATCAGGGCAATGATCGCTTCAAGGGCTACCTGCGGCTGATCCTGTTCTCGCCGAACCTGGTCGGACAAATCTTCGTCGGCATCCTGTTCGGCGTGCTCTTCACACCCCGCTACGGGCTCATCAACCGCTTCTTCCAGACGCTGCTCGGCTGGGGGCTCGAGGAGCAATGGCTCGGGACCCCCGCGCTCGTGATGCCGGCGATCATCATCACGTCGCTCTGGCTGTGGGTGGGGTTCAACATGATCTACTTCCTGGCCGCCCTCCAGAGCGTGGACAAATCCCTGGAAGAAGCGGCCCGCATCGACGGCGCCACGCGGCTTCAGGTGTTCTGGCACGTGACGCTGCCGAGCATGCGCCACGTGGTCGTGTTCGTGGTCGTCACGAGCATCATCGGGAGCTACCAGCTCTTCGAGCTGCCGCTCGCCTTGCTCTCGAGCTCGAACGGCTTCGGCCCCGACAACTCCGGGCTCACCGTCATCACGTATCTGAACGAAATCGCCTTCAACTCGGGTGATCTCGGGCTCGGCTCCGCCATCGGCTGGACCGTCGCGCTCATCATCTTCGCGATCAGCGTGCTTCAGATCAAGCTGACCGGCGTGGCCGAAGAGTGAGGGGAGGGAAGAAGCCGTGAACGCGCTCCACATCGTCCTCCTCCTCCTGCTCGCGACGTTCATCGCGCTCTGGGCGCGGTCGCCCAGGGACCCGCGGGCCGCGATCACGTTCGCGCGCTACGTGCTGCTCGGGGCGGCGAGCCTGGCAGTGCTCGCGCCGTTCGTCTGGCTGCTCGCCGCGATCTTCAAGGACAAGGCTTACCAGAACGAGTACCTCTTCTTCCCTCCGCTCTCGGAGTGGTCGAGCAAGACCATGAACCTCGGCAATTTCCAGCGCCTACTGGAAGGGAAGCCGAGTGTTACCGGTACCGTGTTCTTCTGGCAGTACGTGTTGAACTCGGTGTTCTTCGCTACCACGAACACCATCCTTCAACTCTTCTTCTGCTCCCTCGCGGGTTACGGCCTCGCCAAGTACAACTTCCGAGGGAAGAAGGTGCTCATGACCTTCATGCTGGGGTCGATGATGGTGCCCGGCGTGCTCTTGATGGCCCCCGTCTACGAGCTGATGGTGAAGCTCGGCTTCGTGGACACGTACCACGGATTGATCATCCCTGGTCTGGTTGGAGCATACGGCATCTTCTTGTTCCGGCAGGCGATCATGGCCGTGCCGAACGAGATGATCGACGCCGGACGCATCGACGGCTGCGGCGAGTTTTACATCTACTGGCGCCTCGTGATGCCGCTCGTGAAGCCGATGGCGGCAGCCTTCTGCCTCGTGAGTTTTCTCGGCAATTGGAACTCTTTCTTCGGGCCGAACGTCTTCTTGCACAGCCAGGACAAGCTTACGTTGCCGGTGATCTTGAACCTCTACCTCGGCCAGTACGGCAATGATTACGGCGTGTTTTTGGCGGGGACGGCGCTCGCGATCATCCCGCCTGCGGTGCTCTTCTTCGCCTTGCAGAAAGAGTTCGTCGCCGGGCTCACTTCTGGATCCGTGAAGGGCTGAGC
>JAEZYO010000624.1 GCA_023419055.1 Pseudomonadota bacterium
TTGATGTTCGACGCGGTGAAACCGATCGAAGTGCTGCTTCGGCGCTACCATCCGACGCTTCGGCGCACTCAGGCCCTGTTGCGCTGGGGGCTCTCTGGTGCGGCTGAGATCGAGCGCTGGGATCCCGCGTTTCGTCTCGACAACGAGTGGTTCTACTGCGAAGAGGCGGAGCCGCGCCTCGGTTGGTATCGGCTCCTCCGTTACGTCCCTTGGCTCGGCAGAACGGCGTGGATCTTACGTTTCAAGATCGAGCCTACTTGATGGGGTCCTAGCGAGCTGCGGCGCGACGCTTCACTCGGGCGGGGCTGGTCTCGGCTTTGCCCTTGTCTGAATAGGTGCCTTCCAGGAGCACCTCGCGGAAGCGGGCAGCAGCCGGCCCGAGTGGTGCGCTCGAGCGTCGAATGACGTTGAAGCGCCGGCGCCAGGCGACGCCCTCCAGGCGGACGGCAACGACGCGCCGGTCTCCTGCCAGCATCGCATACTTGGACGCCAGAGCGATGCCTAGACCCGCGGCGACAGCCTCGCGGATCGCCTCGGTGCTCCCGAGCTCCATCGCGGGCTTCAAAGTAACGCCGAGCTGCTCGAAGAGGCTCTCGGCGACGCGTCGCGTGCTCGAGCCCTCTTCCCGCGCGATATACGGTTCGGCGGCCAGGTTGGCGGGTGCAATGGAACGACGCCGCGCGAGCAAGTGTTGGCTGTTCACCAGCACGACCAACTCGTCCTCGAGCCAAGGATCCGCAGTGAATGAGTCGTCGAGTCCGCTGTCGTCACCGACGATACCGAGCTCCACTTCACCACTGGCTACGAGCTTCTCGACCTGCGCCGTGTTGCGGATGCGCAACTGAAGGCCGACTCCGGGATGCTCTAGCCGAAAGCGCCCGAGTGCGGCCGGGAGCAGGTACGTGCCCGGTGTCGAACTCGCTCCAACCGTGAGCGTGCCGGTACGTACGCCTTGCAAGTCGGACGCAAGCTGCTCCGCGTTTTGCAAGAGCTGCACGACCTGGCGCACGTAAGGCTCGATCTGGCGCGCCGCACCGGTGGGAGATACACCGCGGCCCACGCGCTCGATGAGCCTGACGCCAAAGTGCTCCTCCAATCCGCGGAGGTGCTCCGACACCGCAGGCTGGCTGATGTTCTCTTTGGCTGCAGCACGCGCGACGCCGCCTTCGTCGAGAACAGCGAGAAACAACCGCAAGCGATGAAGCGTGAGTCCCGGCTTTACCATCGTCTCGCGCCTATCTGACACATCGGTTATTCCTATGCAATGCAGCGTTGACATCGGAAACCCCAGAAGGCAGATTCGCCTCGTTCTTTGGAAGCGCTTGTGGGCAGGTGCCCACCGATCTCCCTCACGGGCGAACGTTCTGTGCTCAGACCACGGAAAGTAGGTTCGAATCCTATGCGCTTCCGCCGTTGGTGCGATCGCGATTCGCAGCAGCTTTCGCGGCTGTATGGTCGCGGTCGGAGAGGAAGCTGATGAAACAGAAGGTTCTGGTCCTGTGCACGGGAAACACAGCGCGGACCCAAATGGCGGAAGGCTTGTTTCGCGAACTCGGCGCCGATCGTGCGGATGTCGTGAGCGCAGGTCTCGAGGCCACCTTCGTGCACCCGATGGCGATTCAAGTCATGGCGGAGCGGGGCATCGATATCAGCGCCCATCGTTCGAAGAGCTATACCGAGTTCGCAGACTCGATCTTCGACTACGTGATCACGGTTTGCGACAAGGCCGCCGGGGTTTGTCCTACTTTCCCCGGTCCGGCGCGCCGCTTGCATTGGGACCTACCGGATCCGGTGCTCGCTACCGGCGCGGAGCCCGAGCGCCTGAAAGTGTTCCGCGAGGTGCGCGACGCAATCGAGCTTCACATCAAGGGCTGGTTGAGCGAGCGTCCGCTCGACGACGCCGCTCAGCCGTAGGCTCCTTCGATGGCTGGAATCGATATGCAAGCGCTGCCGACAGAGTGTCCCGCTCCTGCCTCCGGGGTCACACTTCCGGCCGAGGGTCACAACTGGCGGGAAGCGAAGTTGCGCAAGATTCCGGCGGTGAACGCGGTGCTAGCGACGCCGGCCGCCGTCGCGCTCCTTCAACGTCACCAGCGAGAGCTCGTCACCGAGGCTGTGGGGGAGCTCCTCCGCACTTTGCGCAAGGATATCGTGCGGGCCGGGAGTGAAGCCGAGCTTGGCTCGGTCGAGCTCACGCCCGAAGCCCTGGGTGTTCGGGTCGTTGAGCGCCTGGAAGGCAGCCTCCGCCCTAGCTTGAGACGTGTCGTCAATGCCACCGGAATCGTGCTTCACACGAACCTCGGGCGTGCGCCTCTCGCTGATGTCGCTGTCGCGCAGATCCTGGACGTTGCCGCTCGCTACAACAACCTCGAGCTCGATCTAGCAACGGGCGAGAGGGGAACGCGCTACAGCCACATCGAGCAGCTGCTGTGCCGGCTCACCGGCGCGGAGGCGGCGCTGGCGGTGAATAACAATGCCGGCGCGGTCCTGCTCGTGCTGAGCGCGCTCTGCAAAGACCGCGAAGTGATCGTTTCTCGCGGCGAGCTCGTGGAGATCGGTGGCTCGTTTCGCGTTCCGGACGTGATGATCCAGGGCGGAGCCCGGCTCGTCGAGGTGGGCACCACCAACAAGACGCACGCAGCGGACTACGAGCGTGCTCTGTCGAGCGACTCGGCAGCCATCCTCAAGATCCATAGCTCCAACTTCAAGATCATCGGCTTTACCGCCGAGCCGACCATCGCCGAGCTCGCTGCGGTGGCTCATGCTCGGGGTGTGCCCTTGCTGGTTGACTGGGGTTCGGGCGTGATGGTCGATCTCGAGCGCTTTGCCCTCGAGCACGAGGCCACGATGCCAGAGCTCATCGCTGCCGGCGCGGACCTCGTGACGTTCTCGGGCGACAAGCTCCTCGGCGGTCCGCAGGCCGGCTTCATCGTCGGTAGGCGCGAGCTCGTGAACGCTTGCAGACGTCACCCGCTCACCCGTGCGCTGCGTATCGATAAGCTGACGCTCGCGGCTGCCGAAGCTACTCTGAAGCTCTACTTGGAGCCCGAGCGTGCCGTTCGAGAAATTCCTACGCTGCGGGCGCTGGCTCTGACCAAGGACGACCTTCTGCCGGTGGCCACGCGCTTGGCCGACGCGGTGCGCGAAGCCTTGCCCGATGCCGAGGTCGAGATCCGAGACGGTTTCTCGCAGGCTGGTGGAGGCTCTCTTCCAGGCGTCGAGATTCCGACGGTGTTGGTCGCCGTGAGGACCGCTCAGCGCGTCCACGAGCTCGAGAGCGGACTCCGTGAGCACGAGCCGCCAGTGATGGTGCGCGTGAACAACGGACAGCTTCTTCTCGACCCTCGGGCGCTATGCCCCGGGGATGTCGACGTCATTGCCAGCGCGCTGCGTGTCGCTTCGGCTCGCGCTCGTCGCTAACAGGAACTAGGAGGAGGAACCACCATGAGCACGACGGAAAAGATTCGGTTGACGCAGACCAGCTCGAAGGCTGGTTGCGGCTGCAAGATTGGCCCGGCTGATCTCATGAACGTGCTGCGGCACTTGCCGGCACAGCTTCAAGACAAGAACGTTCTGGTCGGACTCGATACTCCCGACGACGCCGGCGTGTACCGCTTGACCGACGAGATCGCACTCGTTCAAACGGTCGACTTCTTCACCCCGATCGTCGACGACCCCTACGCGTTCGGACAGATCGCCGCGACGAACGCCATTTCAGACGTGTACGCGATGGGTGGGCGGCCGATCACGGTGCTCAACATCGTCGGATTTCCGATCGGGACCATCGGCGACGAGGTTCTCGCCGAGATCCTGCGCGGCGGGATGGACAAGGTCAAAGAGGCCGGAGCGATCACGCTCGGCGGTCACAGCATCGACGACCCCGAGCCCAAGTTCGGCATGGCGGTGACGGGTCTGATCCATCCGAAGCAGATTGCAGCCAAGGCCGGCGCGCAGCCGGGTGACGTGCTCGTCTTGACCAAGCCCATCGGCGTCGGCGTCATCAGCACGGCGACCAAGAAGGGCTTGACGACACCGGAGGAGGAAGCGAGCGCGATCCGCGTGATGACGAAGCTGAACAACGTAGCCCCCCATCTCCGGGAGCTCGGAGTTCGCGGCATGACGGACATCACGGGGTTCGGTCTGCTCGGTCACACCTCCGAAGTCGCGCGCGAGTCGAAGGTGGGTGTTCGCATTCGAGCTCGTGAGGTGCCAGTGCTCGACGCTGCTTGGAAGTATGCCCGAGAGGGAACCTTTCCGGGCGGGACTCGCAAGAATCGCTCCTGGCTCAAGGACAAGGTCCAGTTTGCGGACGACCTCGACGAAGTCACGCAGCTCTTGCTCTGCGACGCCATGACGTCCGGCGGCCTGCTCATCGCGATTCACGAGTCTCGACTGCGCGATCTCATCGGCGTCCTTCAGGAGCACGAGACGCTGGCTGCTGCTGTCATCGGCGATTGCACGGCCGATGATCCAGGTATCGTGAAGGTCTCGTAGTTCACGACCACTCGAGAAGGCGTTGCCAACGCGGCTCCTTCGCGTGATGGTGGCGAAGAGCGCGACGAGTGAAATCGGCGTATCGAGAGCGAGCGGGTTGGCCCCGAGCGGTGAGCGTAGGCGCCTTGCTGTTGCTAGGCGCGACAGCAAGCCCGGCCTGGGCCCAGGCACCGAACCCTCCGCCCATCACGATGCCACAGCTGCTCGAGCCATTGGCGCCCGAGTACCCCGCTACCGGCACGCGAGATGCGCGTGTAGTTCTGCGCGTGACGCTGAACAAGGAAGGCGCGGTGACGCGGGTGGAAGTCGTGGAAGGGGAGGAGCCCTACGCTTCAGCGGCGATCTTGGCCGCTGAGAACGGTAAGTTTTCTCCGGCTCTGCGTGGCGATCAACCAGTGGCAGCGGTCATCACCGTTGCGGTCGACTTCGCGTTCTCTGCGGCGGAGTCGGAGCCAGCGCCGTTGCCCCCTGAGCCTGTCCCGACGCGGTCGCAACCGTCACCAACGAAGACGCCTGCAGGGCCAGGCGCGCCACCCGTGGTGGAACCACCGCCCGAGCCGATGGACATCGTCGTGACGGCTCGGCGTGTGGACGATAGCGAGCGACCGATCCACAAGGCAGAAGCTCGGCTGACAGCGGGCACCTTCGGGGACCCGCTGCGCGCGGTAGAGCTTTTGCCCGGCATCTTGCCCGTCATCTCCGGCGTTCCGTACTACTTCGTGCGTGGCGCGCCGCCGGGGAGCGTGAACTTCTACATCGACGATGCGCGCGTCCCCACGCTCTATCACGTGGGGCCAGGTTCCTCGGTGTTGCACCCCCAGCTCGTGGAAGGGGTCGCCCTTCGCTCCGGTCCCTATCGCGCGCGCTACGGGGATGCGTCGAGCGGCGTGGTGACCACACAGCTCATCAATCAGGTGCCCGCGTTCGGTTCAGAGCTCGAAGCGAAGGTCTTCGAGTCGGCCGGCTACGTGGGCGCTCCGATCCTCGACGATCGCGGCACGATTGCCCTGGCGGGAAAGGTCAGCCACCTGGGTCCGGTGCTCGAGCTCACTAATCCGGAGCTCCGCCTCAACTACTGGGATTACCAGGCGCTCGGCAGCTACCAGGCGTCTCCTCGCGACCAGTTTACGTTGCTCGCGCTCGGTGCGGGCGACTTCGTGGGCGAGGTGGAGCAGGAGGACGTCGATATCAACATCGATAGCGTGTTCCATCGCCTCAAGGTGGGATACGGGCGAAACCTCGAAAGCGGCACAGACCTCGGTTCCTACGTCATCCTGGGACGCGACGGTTCGCGCTTCGACCAGGACGGTGAGGAGTTCTCGTCCAATTCGATCTCAGGTGGCTTGGTGCTGAGCCAGGTGATCGATGCGGTGTGGGACTGGGCGGTGGGCATTTCGGCGGAAGCGACCGACTACGACGCCTCGGAGGCCTGGAGCTTCCCGGACGAGGGCAGTAACGTCGCGGTCAGCCGTACCGATCGGCAAGGAGCTGCCTGGGCGGAAGTCCGTGTCGCTGCGAGCCCGCGGGTGACGCTAGACGCGGGCCTGCGAGGCGCGGTGTACGATTCGCTCGATAGAGTGGAGCTCTCGCTCGAGCCGAGGCTGAGCTCGACCATGCAGCTCAGCGAGCGCTGGAAGGCGATCCTCGCCGTCGGGTACAGCACGCAGGCGCCGACTTTTGCCATACCGTCGCCCGCGGTACGTCCGGCGGGCCTGCGTGGAGGCCTGCAGCGAGCGCTCCAGCGTGCTGCGACGCTGCGCTACGGCGAGCCGGGCGTCCTCACCGCGGAAAGCACTCTGTTCTACAACGACTATCGGGACCTTTCGGACCCGCTGTCGCTCTCGACGGTGCCTGACCCGCTCGAGGTGGGAGACGCCCAGGAAGGCGGCGAGCCACCTCGCGAGGACATGGCGTTCGACGAGCGTCCGAACGGACGCTCCTTCGGAATGGAGCTCATCGTTCGCCGGCCGTTTACCAACGAACTCTCCGGCACGCTCGCGTACACGCTCTCGCGTTCGACCCGGCGACTCGGGGGAACGGACGTGCCGTCGAGCTTCGATCGCACGCACATGCTGAACGTGACGTTGGGCTACGACTTCGGGCACGGTTATCGTGCCGGCACCAGGTTCATGGCTTACTCCGGGCTACCCGTTCGGGAGCTCGGAGTTCCGCTCGGCCGGACCGGGGATCGTAGCGATCCGTTCCTGCGCTGGGACGTCCGGTTCTCCAAGGAATGGAAGCTCAGCTGGTCGCATCTCATGCTGATCGTCGAGGTGCTGAACGCCACGTTCCAAGAAGAGGTTCTGGGGGTGGCGTGTTCTCCGGCGGGCTGCGAGACGGCAACGTTTGGGCCCGTGACCGTTCCCTCCATCGGACTCCGCGGCACGTTCGGCGGGGCGATCGAGAACGACGCGAGGTGAGCGGTTAGCCGTTGGTCAAAGCTGGACGACCGCGCTCCGCGCTGACGATCGCTTGCACGGCGCCTTCGACGCGCTCGTAGGCGGAGTCGAGCGCCTCACCCTCGCCGTCGAACAGATCCTCGGGCTGGAGGGGCTGACCGATCGTGATCCGCACTGACCATGGCACCCAGGGCACCTGGTTCAGCGGTAAGATCAGCCACAGCCAAGCCAAGACGAGGGTGACCCACCAGTTGAGGATCGGGCCGAACCACGCCAGTGCGACAACGCCTGCGACCCCGAGTACGGTAAGGGGATACCGCTTGATCCCCGCAAGATGTGGCAGGACGAGCAGGCGAGGCAGGAGCCAGTCCGAGCGCCAAAGCACCGGTGCGGTGTAGTGGCTCCCGCGGATCCCCATCGGCACTATCGGGACGCCTGCGTGTCGCGCGATCTTCAGGAACCCTTTGCGTCCCGCGAACTGAACCTGACTGGCCTCCCAAATCGGCCGTCCAGCTTCGTGGTCCCCGCCGGGAAAGACGAGTACCGGTGTGCCACCTCGAAGTGTCGCTTCTGCGTCCTCGTAGGTCGAAGGGATCGCTCCGAGCCGACGCATCCAGCCGCCCATCGGCCAGGAGCGCATCGACATCGGGTGTACCATCGCGGCGATGGGTCGCTCGCGCCCGAACGGCACCAAGTAGCAGACCACGAACGACGAAATGTCTGCGAGCCCCATCCCCGAGTGATTCCCGACCAAAAGGAACGGGCCGCTCGGTAGGTTCTCGAGGCCGTGGACGGATGGCCTGAACGCCAGACGAACAAGCGGTCCGACGTACCGACGCCATCGTTCGAGCGCGCGAGGATCCGGAGCTGGCTTCGTCGGTGAAGGCGTCGTCACGGCGGGAGTGTGACCAATAACTCGAGCGAGTGCACCGGCCACCTTTCGTCGAATCTGCCAACTTGAATTATAGGCTTCACCTGATGTCAGAGCTCTGATCGTCCGAATTGACCGATATCCCAGATCC
Source organism: Pseudomonadota bacterium (assembly GCA_023419055.1). The sequence goes on from JAEZYO010000624.1 coordinate 7,916, forward strand.
TACTACTTGTGGGCGCGGCGGTACGGAAAGCCTCATCGGGAGCGGAGCTTCGATGTGTCGAGCTTCGGGCCGTGTTGACCGCTCAGCGGGGCGCTTCCGGCAGCTTTCATCCTTGAAGGTGGAGTCGAATGATCATGGATTTGTCCAAGTTCTTGGTCGCGCTTGCGGCGCTGGGTCCGTTCCTGTCCGCGTGTGGCGATGATGGTGGCGACGATACTCCGGGCAGTGAGAGCTCTGCTGGAACGAGCAACTCCTCCGGTGGCAAAGGCGGAACCTCGTCGAGTGGTGGAGGTGGCGGTACGGGCGCCGAGGGCGAGGACGTGACGACCTGCGAAGCTCGCGCGTGCGATGAAGATGCCACCATCGACTTCGACTTCACGGGGAATTGGTCCGAAGCCATCGTTTTTACGTCTAACGACTGCGAGGACTCGATCCAGGATTTGTTGCCGCCCGCGTTCACGAACGAGGAGGCGAACTTCGAGGGCGAGATCGTGGGCGGGTGCATTCGTGCGGAGCACGATCCGAGTATCTACACAGGGGCGATCGAGGCCGATCTGAGCGGTGCTCGTTACTGCGGAATCGCTTCGGTGCCCGTCGATGAGAACGGGACGATGATGCAAATCATCAATCACGTCACCTGGACGAGCATCGAAGAGCACGAAATCAAGGGCGTGTCCGCGATCTACCTCCCGCTCGCTGGTTGCACGCTGCACGGCGACTACTCGTTGAAGCGTTCGGCCGCCGACGACTAGACCCGGAGCCATGCCATGAAACGCACGGTCGGGTTGCTCGCGTTCACTTTGGCGGCCTTCTCGGCCGCTGCGTTTGGCGCCACGGGTTGTAGCAGCACGGACGAGCCCCCGACCTGCGCCTCCACCGCTGCTGGTTGCGGTGGACCCTCCAGCGGCGAGGGCGCCCCTACGACCCAGTTTCCGCGCCTCACCCATGTCCAGTGGGAAAACGCGGTCGCTGATCTCTTCGGGACGACGGAGCTCGGCGATCTGTCGCGCACGTTCCGGAGCGATCCGAACCAACAAGGGTACTTGTTCGACAGTGACATCAACTCGCTCGTGGTCGACCAGGCACTATGGCAGGCGTACCAGGCCGCGGCGAATGAGGTAGCGGCCTTCGTGGTCAGCAAGCCCGAGCTTCTCGAGCGTTTGACGCCGGTCGACGTCGAGCCCGAGGAGATGGGCCGCGCGTTCATCGAAGAGTTCGGCGAGAAGGTGCATCGGCGGCCACTGACCGATGCACAAGTAGAGGACTACCTCACGCTCTACGCGAGTGGTGCCGAGGTATTCCCAGAGCTCTCGCCGTTCGAGGCCGGGGTGCGTCTGCTCGTGCAGGCGTTCCTCCAGTCGCCTTACTTTATCTATCGAGTCGAGGGAGCGCAGGCTGACGGCGCTCTCGACTCGTACGAGATCGGAGCGCGGCTCTCGTTCACGCTCTGGGATACGATGCCGGACGACGCCCTGCTTCGCGCGGCAGAGTCGGGGGAACTCTCGGATCCCGCGGCGGTTGCGGAGCAAGCCCGGCGCTTGCTCGATTCTGAGCGCGCGCGGCCGGTCCTGCGCAGAATGCACTCGCTCTTGCTCGACATCGAGCGGTACCGGGGGATCCTACGATACCCCTACGAGACTCTGCCGGACATGGCCGAGGAAGAGCACCGGCTATTCGTCGAGCACGTCCTCTTCGAGCGGCACGGGACATTCGCCGACTTGTTGACGTCGACGGAGACGTTTGCGAACTCGACGCTCGCCGAGCTCTATGGCCTCGAAGGTGACTTCGGCGACGATTTTCGTCTCGTCGAGCTCGATCCGTCGCAGCGTAGCGGGTTCCTCACGCAGGTCGGATTCCTCGGGTCGAACGCCAACACGGGTGTGCCGGATCCCATTCACCGCGGGGTCTTCATCGCCCGCCGCCTCGCGTGCATCGACATCGCGATGCCGCCCGACAATATTCCGCCGCTTCCGCCTGCGGATGGTCGAACGAATCGTGAAACGGTCGCGGCTCACACGGAATCGAAAGGCTCCGTGTGTGCAGGCTGTCACGCGGGATTCATCAATCCCTTCGGGTTCCCGTTCGAGTACTACGACGGCCTCGGCCGCTACCGCACCGAGGACAATGGTCATCCGGTGGATGGGACCTCGGCTCCCGCTCTCGCAGAGAACCCCTCGGTTGCGAACGGCGTCGAGCTCGCGAATGCCCTGGCGAGCAGCCGTGAGGTTCACGACTGCTACGCCCGACACCTTTTCGAGTTCACGTTCGGGCGTCTGAGCACACCGAAGGATCAGGCCCTGATCGACGTCGCTGCGGAGCATTCGTTCAACGAAAACGCGCCAATCCTGGACCTCGTGGCCGAACTCGTTTCGAGCCCTGAGTTCTTGAGGGGCGGCCCGGAGACCTCGCCATGACAGCCGATCGCACGCTATCTCGACGCCTCGTTCTGAGTGGGCTCGGTGGAGCCTTGCTGGGTCTGCCGCTGCTCGAGAGCTGGCCGGGACCCGCCAAAGCCCAGGCTCAGAGCGAGCCGGAGCCGTTCGCGATCTTCTTCAGGCAAGCTTGCGGTGTCGCGACGGCGCAGCTGACGGCATCGAGCGGCGCGGAGCCGGAGCGCTTCTGGCCCCGGCAGGCCGGGCCTTTCACGGCGGAGAACGTCGAGGGCCGAGCGATCGAGGAGCTGAACGAATACCTTTCCCAGTCACTCCTGGTCGGCGTCAACAAGCAGAACTTCAACGACTACGCCGATCCTCACGCCATCGGAGCGCAGCAGGGCCTGACTGGTCGTGGGCCGACCATCGAGACGGCTGGCAAATCGGGCCAAACTGAGGCCGACGGCGAATCTCTGGATCACCGCATCGGCCGCGAATTGAACCCCGAAGGGCGCGACTCGCTCTTCCTCTACACCGGGCCAGAAGCAGGCTGGCTCGGCGGGGCGTGCATTTCATACCGCGCCGCGGGCGTGCGGCGTGCAGGGATCCGGAATCCCTGGACCGCGTACCAGGTGATCACGGGGGGCACCGGTGGTTTGAGCCCCGACGCTGCCGAGCAGGTGGCTCGGGGGCAGAAGAGCGTGAACGACCTGGTGCGCGGACAGCTGCAGACACTGATGAGCCGCTCGACTCTCAGCGCCGCCGACCGGCAGCGGCTCGATCTGCACTTGACGGCCGTGCGCGAGCTGGAAGTGGGGCTCAGCTGTCGTCTGGAAGAAGACGCGCTCGAACGTCTACAGACGGGTAGCTCGGTCTTCGAGAGCACCGATCACGACGCCATCATCCAAAATACTCAGCTTCACGCCGAGGTCGCCGCGCTTGCCATCGCGTGCGGTCACACTCGGTCGGTGTGCATCCAGATCGGTGAAGGCAACTCGGGGAGCTTGCGGTTTCGAGATCCAGACACCGGCGCGCTGATGAACAACTACCACTTCATCTCGCATCGCGTCACTTCGGACGCCGACGTCGGCCAGACGATCACGGGCGCGGACGTGCTGCATCACCACATCGATCGCTACCACGCGCAGATGTTCCGGTACCTGCTCGACCAGCTCAGCGCACACGAGACTCCAGGCGGGAACTCACTCTTGAGCCGCGGTGTCGCTGTGTGGCTCAACGACAACGCGAACGGGCCCGCGCACAGCATCAAGAACGTCCCGTTCCTTCTATGCGGAAGCGCGGGCGGCTTCTTCAAGCAGGGCGAGTACGTCGCGCTCGACGGTTACGAGAACCTTTGTCAGGTCCTCACCACGATCGGCGCGGCAGTCGGCCTGAAGGGTGAAGATGGCGAACCGCTGCAAGAGTTCGGGGATCCCGAGCTCACTCAGGGGATTCGCACGGAGATGCTCGCGTAGGGCGCGATGTTCGAGCTCGCCTGGCGCAATCTTCTGCATGACAAGGTGCGCCTGGCGGTAACCCTGACGGGGATCGTGTTCGCGGTCGTCCTGATGGTGGTGGAGCTCGGCTTGTTCGTCGGCTTCACCAAAGCGACCTCGAGCATCATCGACCACTCCAGAGCCGACTTGTGGGTCACGTCGAAGAACGTTCCGTACATCGAGGTCGGAGTCCCGTTCAACGAGCGCAAGCTCTACAAAGTGCGGACGGTGCCCGGGGTGCGGACGGCGGAGCGGTTCGTGAGCCGTTGGTCGGCGTGGAAACATCCGGACGGTCGCAACGAGTCCATTCAGGTCATCGGGTTCGTGCCGGGGTCGACCCTTGCTGGGCCCTGGAACGTAGTGGCGGGCAGCGTTGACGACCTCCGGATCGCGGATGGCGTGGTCGTGGACGAGCTCTACCGCGAGAAGCTCGGTGTGAAGCAGCTCGGCGACGTCTTCGAGATCAACGGCCGGCGCGCACGGGTCGTCGCCTTCACGAGTGGGATCCGCGCGTTCACCACGGCACCGTACGTGTTCACGACGTTCAAGCGGGCGCAGGACTACACACGCCTCGATGCGGACCAAACGATCTACGGCTTGGTCGAGCTCGAACCTGGAGCAGACGTAGAGGCCGTGCGCGACCGCATTCTGGCCTCAGTCCCTGGTGTTGACGTGGTCAGCGTCCCGGAGTTCAGCCAGATGACCCGCACGTACTGGATGTTCACGACCGGTGCAGGAGTGGCTTTGCTGATCGCCGGCATACTGGGCCTCGTGGTCGGGTTCGTGATCGTGGCGCAGACGATCTACGCGACCACCATGGAGCGTCAGCGTGAGTTCGGCACGCTCAAGGCGATCGGCGCCCCCAACCTTTACGTCTACAAGGTCATCGTTCAGCAAGCGGTCCTGAGCGCCGCCGTTGGCTATCCGATCGGGATGATCGTGAGCGGGGTCCTGATCGCGCTCGGTAGCAAAGGTGGCGCGGCGATCGTGGTGCCTTGGCAGCTCGCGCTCTTGATGTTCGTGGTGACCTTGGTGATGTGCGTCGGCGCGGCCATGGTCTCGATTCACAAAGTGACTCGCCTCGACCCAGCCATGGTCTTCAAGGGTTGAAATGGAGCCGGTTCTCTCCGTTCGCGACGTAACGAAGACCTTCGGGGAGGGTCCGAGCAGCGTCGCTGCGCTTCGAGGTGTGAGCCTGGACGTGCATCGCGGTGAGGTCGTGCTGCTCATGGGCCCTTCCGGAAGCGGCAAGACGACGCTGCTTTCGGTCATGGGCTGCATGCTTCGGCCAACGTCGGGCAGTGTCGTCGTCGCCGGCCGTGATGTGTCCCACTTGACCGAAAAAGAGTTGCCTCGCGTCCGTCTCGACCACATCGGTTTCGTGTTCCAAGGCTTCAACCTGTTTCCGACGCTCAACGCACGCCAAAACCTCGAGCTGATGCTCGACCTCAAGGGCGTACCGGTCGGAGAAAGGCGCCGAGAAGCGGAGGTCTTGCTCGACCGAGTGGGGCTTTCGGCCAAATACGACGCCCTGCCGGCGAACCTGAGTGGCGGCCAGAAGCAGCGCGTCGCCATCGCCCGGGCTTTGGTCGGTCGCTCCACGGTGCTGCTCGCGGACGAACCCACTGCAGCACTCGACACTCAGACGGGTCGCCAAGTACTCGAGCTGCTGCGTTCGGCCGCGCGTGACCAAGAGCGGGCTGTCGTGATCGTGAGCCATGACAGCCGCACAGTCGAGTTCGCCGACCGCACGATCGGTATGGAGGACGGTCGGATCGTCGATCGCGGCACGGTCGTGAGCTCGCACCGGCCGAGCAGCAAGGCGCCCGTCGCTCCAAGTGAAGTCAGCGCAGCGCAGGAAGCGCCATGAGCTACCAGTCGATCTACCTTCGCGCGACAGACCTGCATCGTCGCATTCCTCATCGTCGCGCGATCCTTCTAGGCTCCGCGGTTCTCATAGCTTCTGCATGCACGGCGTTGCTCATGAACGCGGGTGACGCTCGAGAGCAAGCCGATGCCGCGGAACGCGACAAGCCGCGCATCGTCGCCGCTGGACCAGGGCGCATCGAGCCGAGCTCGGAGGACATCAAGCTTGGAGCGGAGCTCAACGGGAGGCTCGTCGAGGTCCGCGTGGAAGAAGGCGACACTATCACCCGTGGCCAGATTCTCGCCGTGCTCGAGAACGCTGAGTACGCGGCTTCCGTGCGCTCCGCGGAGGCTGAGGTCAGGATGAAGGAAGCAGCCCTCCGCAAGCTCATGAACGGCGCGCGAGTACAAGAGCGTTCGGTCGCAATTGCCGCGACGAACGAGGCGGAGGCGGTGTTCAAGAACGCCGAGCTCGAACTCGATCGTCGTCGCAAGCTCTCGGCTGAGCAAGCCATCTCGAAGACAGAGCTCGACTCCTACGTGAGAGCAGAGCGGGTGGCTCGCGCACAACTGCAGCGAGCACGCCAACAGCAGTCCTTGATCGTCGATCCGGCCCGGGAAGAGGATCGCGCGATGGCCGAGGCAGAACTCGATTTGTCGCGCGCTCGTCTGGAAGAGGCGCGTGCCAGGTACGAGAAAACTTTCGTTCGGTCGCCCATCGATGGAAGCGTGCTCCGCAAGCATCATCGGGCAGGGGAGAGCGTTTCGAGCTCTTCTGCGCTGCCGGATCCGATCCTCACGGTCGGCAACACACAGACGCTTCGTGTACGCATCGAGATCGACGAGACCGACATCGGCCGGGTGCGCGTCAAGCACCGAGCCTATGTAGGGGCCGACGCGTTTGGCTCGCGCAAGTTCTGGGGCACGGTCGTCCAGATCGGCGAGCAGCTCGGCCGTAGGAACATCCGAACCGATCAGCCCACCGAGCGCGTCGACAACAACGTGCTCGAGATTCTCGCTGATCTCGATCCCGGCGCAGAGCTTCCGGTGGGGCTACGCGTCGACGCCTTCATCGTCGAGGGACCGGCGGGAACGAAGCACGTCCCGAGCTCACGTCCGTTGGCCGCGGAAGCGCGTCGCGAGCCGTCACCTTCGAAGTGAGTCCCATCATGACCTTCAAGCACTTCTTGCCGCTCCTCGGCTTCATCGTTCCGACCGTGGTCATCGGCTACGGCTTCGTCATTCCCAGGAGCTGCATCTCCGGCGTGAACGAACTCACGGTCGGCTTTGGCGCCACGCTCGTCGGAGCGTGTGTGACGTATCTGCTCGGGCTGCGGGCAGTCTTGCCCAGAAGCTGAGCGTGCAGTCGACCTATGCTTCGCGGAGCGCGCGTCGGCCCCACGAGCTGACGGCGTCCGCGATGAACGTCAGGATGACGAAGAAGGTCAGCGTGGCCGTGGCCCCGCGATAGTCGAAGGCCGCGAGCTGGTCCTCGAGGCGCAATCCGAGACCGCCCGCACCCACGATGCCCACGACGACGGTCGCGCGCAGGCAAACCTCCCAGCGGTACAGGATGTACGCCAGGTACTTCGGTAGGATGAGCGGCAAAAATCCGTAGAGCAGAGCCTTGCCGAACGAAGCGTCCTGCGCTCGCAATGCGCAGAACGGCCTCTTGTCGGCGTCCTCGTTCACCTGCGAGAGGAGGCGCCCGATGATGCCGAAGTTGTACGCAGCGAGTGCGAACGCGCCCGCGAAAGTTCCGGGGAACAACACGAACAACGCCAGCAGAACCCAGATGCCGTCGGAAAGCGCGCGGACCCCGATCAGCAACGCTCGAACGGCCGCGGTGAATGTTCTCAACGCGAAGCCGCGCAACGATCGCGCGCGCCCAGCTTCGCCTCGCGTCACGTCGAAGAGAGCCATCGACGAGACGCAGCTGACGAGCAAGGCTCCCGTGCCGGCCATGACGATGGCCGTGATCGACATGACGAGCGTCTCGATCGAAAGCATGAAGAGCTTGGAGACGTCACCGTCCGAGAACCGGGGCGGGAGCGACGTCGCCAGCACGTCTTTCAGCATGCTCAGACGCACCGGCTCGAGCGGCTTTGCGAGATCGAGGTTCAGGTAGAGCGCCGCTACGACCAGCGCGGCGAGGCTCGCGACGATCCCGACTGCTGTCCAACGGGTTCGGCGGTCGAGCTCCTGCGTAGTCGTGGCGCTCGGGGCGCGGAGTGCGTTCATCACGCGGGAGCTGCCCCAGTCGGTGACAGCGACGAGCAGCATCAGCGCGTAAAGGAAGGTCCAAACCTGCTCGTACTGCAGCGATTGCAGGCTGAGGAGGACCTGGTACCCGAGCCCGCCAGCTCCTACCAAGCCAAGTACGGCTGCGCTCCGGATCGCGCACTCGAGGCGGTAGAAGGCGTACGACGTCAGGAGGGGAAGCGCCCGGGGAAGGATCCCGTAGGCGAAGGAGGCGGCAGCGCTCGCACCCGAAGCGCGAAAGCAACGAGCATTCCGGCGAGGCATCTCGTCGAGGGTCTCTGAGAAGACCTTGGCGGTGATCGCTCCGAAGGGGATCCCGATCGCGAGCACCGCGACCAGTGGGTCCAGGCCCAAGACGTTGATGAAGAACAGACCCCACACGAGCTCGTGGATCCCGCGTGGAACGGCGAGTGCGAAGCGAATGCAACGCATGAGCCACACGAACCAAGAGCGAGGGAAAGGGGAACGAGCGGCAACGAGCTCCCACCACGTCTCGGAGGCCAGGACTCCGCCGACTGCTCCGATGGCCACGCTGACGGCGCTTCCGCAGAGCGCGAACGCAATCGTGGTGAGCGCCGAGCTCGCGGTCAGCGACAGAATGGCTGAGTCGAGCGCCGGCGAGAGGGCCGCGTGCAGGAAGCGCTGCGTCAGCGTCCAGCCTCCCCAGTTGACGATCTCGTCACCATGGAGCGCTGCCAAGAACGAGGCCGCGATAACGGCGGCGATCGCGCCGAGCGTGATGAAACGGACGATGGCGTCCGTGCGGAAGACCTGCGGAGCTGGTGTCGACCGAATCGTCACGCTGTTCATGGCAGGGCTCCTACGGCAGATTCTGTGGCCTTCGGCGCTGGGCGTGCGCCCGAACCGGGGCCGTACAAGTTGGCCAGCGCATCGCGCGAGAGCTTGCTGGTCTCACAGTCGAAGAGGAGCTTTCCGTCCTTGAGCGCGATGGCACGTGAGAAGTGCGTGTACGCGAACTCGACCGTGTGACAGCTCGTGATGACGGTCTTTTCGAGCTCAGCATTCAATTTGCGGAGCAGGTCCATCGTCTCCCGGCTGCGCTCGGGGTCCAGACTAGAGATGGGTTCGTCAGCGAGGATCAGCGCGGGATCCTGTACGAGGACACGCGCGATTGCGACCCGCTGCTGCTGACCGCCCGAGAGCGTGCCCGTGCGTTCGTACATCTTCTCGGAGATGCCAACTCGCGCGAGTGCTTCCTCCACACGCGCCCGCCCGAGCGGCCACAAGAGAGACACTAGGGACTGAAGCGTGCCCCAGCGAGAGAGGTTCCCGGCGTTGACGTTGTGAACGACCCGCAGGTTCTCGACGAGGCAAAGATCCTGATAAACTGTCCCGACGCGCGAGAAGACGAGGCGGCGCTCCGCAGAGGAAAGCCGTGAGACGTCCTTCCCTAGGATCCAAACCTTACCGTTCGCGGGGGCGACCGTGCCGTTCAGAACGCCGAGCAGCGTGCTCTTCCCGGCGCCGCTCGGACCCATCAGCACGACGCTTTCCCCGGCTGTGACACTCAACGAAACATCACGGAGGACGTAGTTCTGCCGAAAACGTACGCTGACGTTCTCGAGCCGAACAACCGTCATGGTTCCCCGTGATTCATTTCAGCTCCAACCTTCCCGAATCAGCGCCAACCTTCCCGAAGGCGCGTCCGCTCCTGATTGAGGAAGCAACCCTCAAGATTTGCTTCCCAATTCTCCCAGATCTCCGAGGGACGATACCCATCAGCGCTCCAGTAATCAAGAGAAGGGATGATTACTGGAGCACTTCGGGCGGGCAGCCAGGCGCTCAATTCATCCAGATTTCACGCGGGAGTTTTGCAACAGCGCCTCTGACCTCCCGAGCTCGGCCTGCCTCGACAACGTCACGGACTAGAACGGCATGGACGCATAGAAGTCGACACGATGTGCCGCTCCGTCGGGCGTGTTCTTGTAGCGCGTCTGCCAGTAGAGGTAGTCGAGCCCCAAGGCGAGAGCCTTCGCAGGCGCGAGCTTCTGCGTCAGGTAGAAGGAGTTGTTGCGCGTGCGTCCTCCGTCCGGGAGGTCGGAGTCGTCCGGTTGGTCGATGGTGGCGCCCACGGCTGCTGAGTATTTCTTTTCGAAGAGAGCGACCCCGAGCTCCGCCCAGCCGCCCTTGCTGCGGACCTCCTTCCCTGCGACGACGCCTTGTCCGATGCCGCCTCGTACGTCACTCAGGTTTTCCCCGATGAACGCTTCGCCGTGGATCCAGGCCATTGCGGTGAGAGGAATGAAGGCGTGCAGGCCTGCGGACCAGCTCTCGAACTCAGTTTCGCCAGCGACAGCCGTTGCGACCTCCGTCCGTCCGTAGTGCGCCCACGCGCCGAGTTTCAACGTCTCCTTCCAGAGGGGAATTCCTCCTTCGAGGAGCCCTTCGAGGAGCGGCGTGGTTCCATCAGAGCCGTCGAGTTTGAGGTCTTCATCCAGGTCCATGCCATCAACGGCGCCGGGCATCCCTGCCGATGCTGCGATGCGAACGTAGCCGTCTCCGATCGTGGGGCGGGCGGTGAAACGAACTTGCGGCCGTCGATCGCCAACGTTTCCGGCGTTCCACATCAACGTGTCGTTGTTCACCATCGGAAACAATGGCGCGATGAGATCCCACGTCTGGCCGAACAGGACTTCGAGCGAACCGTACTTGATCTGTGCGTACGCATGGCGCATGCGGATCGCCTGTCGTGATTCGGTCCCGCCATTCTGGAAGTCGACCTCGACTTTCCCGTCGATCTTGGCCGCTTCCGTCAGCTCGATAGGGCCGATGTCGAGCCCCAGGCGCGTCAACCTCGGATGGATGTTCAAATCAGCGTTGTTCTCGGTGCCGTCGGGTTCGCTCAAAACCCATTGGGGCGACTGCGCGTTGTTGAAGCGCGAGTCGTTGTAGATCACGTCCAAGCGGACGAAGCCGTACGCCGTGAGCTTCGCTGGCTCGGGCGGTGGGGGCGGAACGGCAACCGGCCTTGTGGCAACGCCGGCATCAGGGGATAGACCGCGTGTCGGCTCAGTCGGCTCTGAGCGCGGGGTCGGCGCGGGAGGAGGAAGCGGTGCTGCGTCTACAGGCGCCGGAGCTGCGGTCTCTTGGGTCGGTGCGGCCTCTTCTGGGGGAGCTGCGTCCACGGGAGGAGCAGGAGCTGGCGCGGGCTGTGCCTGCGCAGGGGCTGGTTGAGCTGCAGCCGGAGTGACACCCGTCAGGAGTGCCGCGATAGCCGCCAGAGTGGAGGGAACAGCGAGCGAAAGGCGGGAGAGCTTCGACGAGGCCGAATGAATGAGCGCTGCACGCGCACGAACGTGGGACATTGTTGGTAAACCGTTGGCTTTCTTTCGTTGAGGGGCGTCAGTCGGTGGGCACACTCCGGCCAACCCGCGCTGATGAGCGCAGGGCGAGCAGGCGCGTCTCGTCAGCTTCGAAAGCGACGAGAAACCGAGCTTGCAGGTGATTGGACGGCGCTCAGAACGAGCTGAGTTTCAGCGGAAACGCCGGAGAATCGAGGTGTCGGGGGTAACTTGGACGCGCTGCGCTTGCGAAGCCTGGATCAGCGGCGCGCGTCCGCGACGATCAGCTCCGTGGAGCGACCGACCTGTTCGATTTGAGCATAGTTGTCGTTCCGCGTTTCGATGAAACGCTTGGCGCCGAACAGCTCCAAGATCTTCGCGTGCTCCGGCTTCCCCGGATCGAGCGCCGTGAACGCAGCGACGAGCTTCGCCTTCAGCCCGGTTCCAAGACGTTTCTCGGCTCCTGGATTGAGAACCCAGTGATAGTCGTGGTACGGAGGAGTCGTCGAGAACTCGGCGACCTTCGAAGTGTCGATCTTCCCGGCGGCGAGGCGCGTCTGCCACACCTGCGCGTTGACGACGCCGGCATCGAACGAGCCAGCGGTCACGAGCTCGATGGTCTTGTCGTGCGAGCCAGAGAACCCGGGCCGCCCCTTGAAGTCCCCGAGCGTGACGCCAGCCTTCTCGAGGAAATACTGCGGCATCAATCGACCGGAGGTGGACGACTCGCTTCCGAACGTGAAAGTCTTCCCCTTCAAGTCCGCCAGGCTCGAGATCCCCGCCTTCTTGTTGGCGATGAAGATGCTCGTGAATTTTTCGTCAATGTCGCGCTGCACGATCGCTTCGGCACCTGGCACCTGAATGCGCGCCTGGACACCCGTCAAACCCCCGAACCACACGAGATCGAGGTCGCCCACCTTGAAGGCGGTCACGGCGGCCTTGTAGTCGGTGACGGGTTTGTACTCGACGCTGCTCCCGATGGCGCCGGACAGGTAGCTCGCGATGCCACCGTACAGGCGCTGGAGCTTCTCGGGATCCTGATCGGGAATCGCAGAGATAGTCAGCGCGCGTACGGCTGGTTTCGTCGGTTCGGGCGCTCCGGCACTGTTATCTGGCTGGGCCTTGTTGCAGGCCACGAGCAAGGGCGCCGCGAAAACGAACAGGATCTTTAGGAAATCTCGCCGCATTCAAATCTCTCCCACCAAAATTGGCTCTCCCAGCAAAGTTGGCTGAGGGAAGTTACCCGGTGTGGGACGATGTAATCAAGAGATTTGTTGATTAAACGAATGGTCATTCGTTCGACAACTTGTGGACTTCGAGGGTCTTAGGT
>JAEZYO010000649.1 GCA_023419055.1 Pseudomonadota bacterium
TCCCACGACGCGCTGCCCGCGTCGAGAAATCAGCGCAACGTGACGACGCTCTACGTTCTCATCGCGCTCGCGATCATCGCGGCGATCGTCTTCTTCGTTCTCAAGAAGGGCGGCCCTGCCGAAGTCGGCGGAGCTGAGGAACCTCCTCGGCTCGAAGAGCGCCCCACTGCCAAGGCTCCGCCCGAGAAGCGCGCCGCAGTCAAGAAGGCGCCCGCTGAAGAGCCACGAGCCGAGCGCGCGCCGTCGAAGCGTCCGCCCGCCGAGGCACCGGTCGAAGAAGAGCCGCTACGCCCCGAAGCAGCTCCGGTCGCACCCGTCGAGGAAGAGGCACCGGCTGAAGAGGAAGCGAAGGCGCGTCCCTCGCTGCCGCGCACCGCGAACGTCGAGGGTCTCCGCCGCGGACTCGGGAAGTCGCGCTCCGATGAAGGCTTCTTCGGTCGGCTGCGAGCGCTCATCTCCGGAAAGCGAGAGATCGACGCCGAGCTCGTCGCCGACATCGAAGAGGTCCTTCTGACCTCCGACGTCGGCGTGGAGACCACGCAGACGCTGATCGAAAAGGTTCGCGACGGCCTGAAGAAGGGCGACATCGACGATCCCGCCAAGGTCTGGTCGGCGCTCAAGAGCGAAGCGGTCAGGGTCCTCGAAGTCGACGAGAAGCCGGGTGGGATCCTCCTCCGCGGCAAGCCCACCGTGGTGCTCATGATCGGCGTGAACGGTGCCGGTAAGACCACGACGATCGGCAAACTCGCGACCAAGTTTCGCGACGCCGGGCTCAAGGTCGTGCTCGCCGCCGGTGACACGTTCCGCGCGGCGGCGGTCCAGCAACTCGTCGTCTGGGGCCAGCGTGTCGGCTGCGAGGTGGTCAAGGGTAAGGACGGCGCCGACCCGGGCAGCGTCGTGTTCGACGCCATCAAGCGCGCTGAAGAGACTGGCGCCGATCTGGTTCTCGCGGATACCGCAGGTCGCCTTCACACGAAGACGAACCTGATGACCGAAATGAAGAAGATCGCGAAGACAGCGGAAAAGGCCCTCGCCTCCGCGCCTCACGAAACACTTCTGGTCATCGACGCCACCACGGGACAGAACGCCCTCGCGCAAGCGAAAGAATTCAAGGAAGCTCTGCCTGTTTCAGGTATCGTGCTCACCAAGCTCGACGGCACTGCCAAGGGTGGTGTCATCCTCGGTATCGCCAATACCCTCAAACTTCCTGTGCGTTTCGTCGGTGTCGGTGAGCGCGCGGAAGATCTTCACGAGTTCAAAGCGTCCGACTTCGTCGAAGCGTTGCTTGGTCAAGAAGGCGACGGACGAGCTTGAGTTTGATTTTGGTTTCGTCGGGCACTGATAGCGTGGTGACGGAAATTTTTGCTTGTTGATTCGCAGAAATTTGGCGTGATATAGTCCCCCCGCGTTTTAACCGACGGAATTATTGAATAGTTCCAAGTAGTTGCGAGCCCATCACCAGCGGTCGTTGTAGGGGTAAGCGGAAGAGGCATCGATGAAGAAACTTCGCGTCGGGCTCCTCGTAGCAGCGGCCCTCGGCTTGTTGCCAGCGCACGCATGGGCGCAGGTAAAAGTAAAGGCAAAGGCAGAAGCAAGCGCTGAAGCCGCGCCAGCCGAGGGAGAAGCCAGCGGGGACGTAGCCGGAGAGGCAGGTGCCGAGGCACCAGAAGGAGAAGCCGGCGCAGAGGTGCCCGGCGAAGAAATTCCGGCGGGAGAAGGCGGCCTCGAGGACATCTGTAAGATTGATCCGGCGGCATGTCCCAACCTCGATATGGACAAAGAAGCTGCCCGCGATATTCGCGAGCAGATCTATGCCGTGCAGCAGTTGTTCGCGCTGCGCGTGCGCCGCTTCGAGCTGAACCCGTACTGGAACGTCACGCTGAACGACCAGTTCGTGCAGCACCCCGGCCCGGGTCTCGCGCTGAACTACTACATCACCAACGTGCTCGCGGTGGGCGTGAACGGCAACTACTACGAGCCGTTCAACGTCGACTCCGACTTCAACGCTCAGGTGCGTCGCGCGGCGCGCGTTGCGGTGCCGTTGACGGAGTACCAGTGGAGCGCGGCGCTCAACTTCACGTACGTCTACGCGTACGGCAAGTTCGCCGGCTTCGGTGACTTCATCTTCCACTACGACAGCTACCTGGTGGGCGGCGTCGGTGCCATCAGCACTCGCCCCATCCCGGTGATCGACCCGGACAACCGCAACTTCGACTACCAGACGAAGCTCGCGTTCAACGCCGGTATCGGGCTCCGCATCTTCTTCAATCGCTGGTTCGCGGCCACCGCCGAGATCCGTGACTACACCTTCAACGACAAACTCGAGAACCTCGAAACCGACCCGGTGAACCCGGCGGATTCGAACACCTGGTATGGCGACAACTCGCTGACCTGGAACGTCCAGGCGCAGCTCGGGGTGTCGATTTTCATTCCGTTCTCGTTCGAGTATCGGTTGCCGAAGTGATGGGCGAAGGACGAGGCATGAAGACCAAGAAACTAGTCAAGCGGCTCGTCTCCACGCTGGTAGCCGGGTTGGCGTTGCTGGCCGCGACGGAGCGAGCCGAAGCCCAGGAAATCCTGCTCACGGGCCCCCTCGCCGGCGCCCCCGCCGTCCGCAAGTTGAGGCTCTATCGCGAGGCCCGCTTCGAGTTCGCGCCGGCGGTCTCGTTCAGCTTGCTCGACGAGTATCAGCGCACGATCTTCCTCGGCGCTCGCCTCAACTACAACTTCACGGACTGGCTCGCGTTCGGTGCTTGGGGTGCGTACGGCGGCGCGATTCAGCTGCCCACGTACCTGACCGATCAGGTCCAGGACGTGAACGCGGAGCGCAAGGCCACGGAGCCCCCGACCAGCCTGAGCAACCGCCTCACGGCGGTGAACATGGGGCCGGACTTCAAGGATCAGCTCGGCAGCATCGACTGGGTCGTCGCGCCGCAAGTGACGCTGGTTCCCTTCCGCGGCAAGCTAGCGCTCTTCCAGAGCATCTACCTCGACACGGACCTGTACTTCTTCGGTGGTCCGGCGATCGTGGGCCTCACCGAGCGAGCGAACTGCGGCTCCGATGGTGAAGCCGCGTGTCCGGTGAGCTTCGACATGACCTCCCGCGTGGCGGTCGCGCCGACCTTCGGCCTCGGCTTCTCCTTCTACGTGAACAAGTGGAGCGCGATCGGCTTCGAGTGGCGCGGCCTTCCCCTCTCCTACAACACCGGCGGCTTCGACACCGCGGGCGGCGGTAAGGACGAGAAGTTCCCCGACAATCGCATCAGCGACGCTGACCAGCGCTTCCACTTCGGTCAGCTCCTGACGCTGAGCTACAACATCTACCTGCCGACGCAGTATCGCGTCAGCGAGTAGTTCCGTCGCCGCTCACGGCGAGAGAGAGGCCGCTTCGAAAGGAGCGGCCTTTCGCGTTTCCGGGGAAGCCCCTCCTCGGCATCCGGAGTTCAGGCGTGAGCGGACCCGTGAAAGCCACGGCGCGGCGTGCACCGCGCGCGCTCGAGACGGGTGCGTGCCGGTTCGCTCCCGGTCCGTTCGGTACGCTCCCCGTCGAGGATGTTCAACCCGCGCGAACGATGCCGTCGCTCAGCCGGAAGCCAGGCGGGAGCGCGCCCTTGCACGCGGCAGACTGCTCTTCGGACACCGGCCAGCCCTTCTCGGCCAACCCCTGCGCGATGCGGTTCTTCACTCGCAGCGATTCTTCCGCGGCGAGTTGCTCGACCAACGCCGGAACGCTCTCGGGGTCGTTCATGGCGAACACGGTCGTGACGGCCGCGAAACGCACGGGCTCGCTCATGTCGCCGATGAACGGCTCGACGGCGACGCGAACCTCTTCGCTCGGGTGAGCGGCGAGCTCCTTCAGAAGTTGGAGCTTCGGCTCGACGTTGCGCACGTACTCCGTGTCGAACTGGTCGAGTAGGCTCAGCACCTCTTCCACGAAGCGCTCACCCGGCGCGATCTCTCTCAGGGCCTTGAGCGGCCAGTTGAGGCTCTCCGCCTTCTTGCAGTAGTTGCGGATGGGGGCGAGCGCGGAGTCTCCGGCGAGCACGAGCCCCTTCACGCAGTTCTCTTTCTCTTCTTGGTCGGTGATGCTCGGATCGAGCATCCAATCGAAGCGCTTGAGCAGCGCAGCGGCGCTCTCGGCCGTGCCGAGTCGACAGAGCTCGTCGATCGCCTCCTGGCGGTCGTAGTTCTGCGAGAACTTGTTCGCCACCAAGCGTTCGAGCCTCGCCACCTCCTTCGGCTTCGCCGAGGGGGTCGAGTCCTTCTTCTTGCTGAATAGATCGAAGAATCCCATTGTTTCCGGGAGGTGAGACGCCACCTCATAGCGCTCCGGGGCAGCCTAGTCGAGCCGATAGCGGAGCGCGGCTTCTGACCCCTCGGAATCGAGGACCCTCGCGCGCCTGCGGCCCAACGAGACCTACTCGTTGAAGCCCTTGTCGCTCGGGGCCGTGGACGGTCGCCCCTGGTCGTCCGTGTTGTCCTCGGGCACTCCCATCAGGGCGTTCAGCAGGGAGTTGATGCGGAAAACCAGGCCGCCGAGCTCGTCGTGCTCGATCTGGAAGCGCAGATCGGAGCTGCCGTTGATGATGGCGAGCAGGCCGTCTTCGAGCTCGGAAACCGGCTGAGAGATGTAGTTGCCGAGCAGCACGCCTCCCACCCCGACCAACAGGAGCCCGAGCAAGCCGACCGCCAGCACCGGCCAGAGCAGCCCGCTCAAGCTCTCCACCATGAGCGCGGGAACCGCCGCGACGAGCGCCGCGGTTTGCTGATCGCCATAGCCC